>NZ_JANLNX010000014.1:0-106555 GCF_025466015.1 Pseudomonas sp. 5P_5.1_Bac1
CCCGGTGCTGCGCACCCAGCACCGCTACCTCAGCCAGCCGGGCCTGAGCGGCAGCGCCTGGCCGTGGCTGGCGCTGGAACAGGAAACCCTGGTCCACGTCAACGGCGGCAATGCCGAGCTGCAAAAAACCCGGCACACCTACCTCAACGCGCCGAGCGACAAACTGCTGCATGGCCGGAAATCGCAGACGGCGGTGACCCTCAACGGCAAGACCACCACCACCGACTACGCCTACCTCAAAGCCACCGGCCAGTACGTCGCCCAGCCGGTGCTACGCACCATGGAAACCCTGAAGACCAATTTCGACGCGGTGAGCAAGGTCATCATCCTGGAACACTCGCTGCTCAACGGCCGCGCGCTGCTGGAGCGTGACGACAACGACGTGGAGATCGCTTACGCCTATGACGCGCTGGGGCGGGTGATCGAAGAAAAAGTCGCGCCGGGCAGCAATGTCGAGGCACGGCGCCAGTACCAGTACCTGCTGGTCAATCAGGTCACCGGACAACCGACCCAGACCACCATCGACGTCAAGGGCGTGCAGACCCGCAGCCTGCTGGACGGGCTGCAACGGGTGGTGAGCGAACTGCGCCAGGATGTCGACGGCAACCCGGTGAGCAAGCCGCTGCGCGAGACGTACAGCGCCAGCTATGACGCCTTCGGGCAACTGAGCGAGAGCACCGAGTTCGACTGGCTGGGCGCCGAGACCGTAGCCCTCACCAGCCGCTACACCTACGACGACTGGAGCGAACAGGACAGCGTCACCGGGCCGGACGGGGTGACCGAATACTCCCGCAACGACCCCGTCGCGCTGCGGGTCGAAACCTGGCGCGAGGGCATGGGCAAGACCGTTACCCGCAACAATCTGTTCGAGAAACCGGTCACGGTGGAGCGCTTCGATCTGGCGGGAGGCAAGGTCAGCCTGTACGAGTACTTCTATGACGGCCTGGGCCGCACCTCCCATGAATACGACGAACTGCGACAGTTCCGCTTCTATCGGTACGACGCGTTCGACCGCTTGACCCTCCAGGGTCTTCCCGACAGCGCGCAGGTCGAGCGTCGTTATGCCGAGCACAGTACCGAGGACTTGCCGACCTGGATTGGCGTCGACGGGGTCGTGCTCGGTGAGCAGTCCTTCGACGGGCTCGAACGGATGTACCGCTCGGTGACCGGCGGGCGGGAGCGCACGTTCGCGTTCGACGGGGGCCAGCAGCAGCCCTCCAGCGTCACCACGGCCAAGGGCCAGGTCATCGATTACGAGTACAACCCGAACCTGGGCGAAGCGCCGATCCAGCGGCGTATCCAGAACGTCACCGCCGACTATGAATACGACAAGGACAATGCCCGGCTGCTGTCCAGCCGTGAAAACGACCAAAGCCTAAATTGCACCTACTACAGCACCGGTGAACTGAAGACCGAGCAGCGCGTCAATGCCGGGCAGACCCGCAACATGGCCTATGAATACAGCCTGCGCGGACGCCTGCTGGCCTACACCGATGTGCTCGGCCAGCAGCAGCGTTATCACTACGATGCCGGCGGGCGGCTGGAGTCGACCAGCCTGGGACAAACCGAAACGCACTTCAGCTACAACGCCAGTGGCCTGACCTCACGTATCGTCACCGAAGACAAGGCCGAGGGTCACAGCGTGCGCATTGACCTGGAGTACGACGATTTCGGTCGTGAGATCTTGCGCACCTTCACCTTTGACGACGGCGTGATCCAGACCCTGGAACAACGCTACAACGTCCGCGATGCGCTGGAGCAGCGAACCCTGCGTCAGGGCAGTGTGCTGCGCGACGAGAGTTACACCTACGACTCGCGGGGGCGGCTGGAGGACTACCGCTGCACCGGCAGCGACCTGCCCCTGGACAGCTGGGGCAAGCCGATCCAGCGTCAGGTGTTCGAGTTCGATGTGCTGGATAACCTGATCCAGGTGCGCACGGTATTCCCCGGTGGCGAGAACCTCGCCACCTATCTGTTCGAAGGCCAGGACCCGACCCAGCTCAGCGCGGTACGCAACAGCCACGCCGATTACCCGGCGCTCATCAGCCTTGACTACGACGCCGACGGCAATCTGATCAGTGATGAACAGGGCCGCAACCTCAGTTACGACGCCCTCGGCCGGTTGCTCAGCGTCAGTGAAGACGGCAGCGAAATGCTGGAATACCGCTACGACGCGCAGGACATCCTCAGTGGCAGCATCGGCGGGGAGGGTGACGAGCAGCGTTTCTACTGCGACGGGCAACTGGTCAACCAGTTGCAGGGTGGTGAACAGCGCACGTTCATTCGCGGCGGCGACCATGTACTGGCCGAACGGGTGACGGGGCAGGACGAACTGCTGCTGGCCACCGATGCAAAAAAGACCGTGCTGGCCGAACGTGACAGTCAGACTCGCAACAGTGCCTACAGCGCTCACGGGTTCCGCTCGTCCAGCACGCAGTTGACGGCCGGGCTGGGCTTCAACGGTGAATGCCTGGAGCGCAGCGGGGTGTATCTGTTGGGCAGTTACCGGGCCTACAACCCGGTGCTGGGGGTGTTCTGCAGCCCGGACAGTTGGAGCCCGTTTGGCGAGGGTGGGCTGAATGGATACACATATTGCCTGGGGGATCCGGTGAATCATGTGGATCCGACGGGGCACATGCCGTGGTGGGTCGGGATCGTCGGGGGCGTGGTCGCGACGCTCTTGACAGCGGGACTCGCCGCGCCGATAGCCACCACGCTGGGCGTGAGCGCGACAGCCGCGGCAGCGGTCAGTAGTGTGGCCGCGAAGGTGGCGCTGGGTGCGACGGCACTGTCGATTGGCAGCGGTGTTGGCTCGAGCTTCGTGGAGGAGGGGGCACTTAAACAGGGGTTGGAGTGGACGAGCCATGCATCCGGCGTTATTGCGGGCGTCTCGACAGGGCTGGCGTTAGGGATGAAGGCTGCGGCTTCATCGCTCGCCAGTCGTGCGTCGGCAGTGAGTGGTGGATCAAACTCATGGGGGACTAGCTCTTCATTCTTCAAGCCGCGTCCCGGTGGCCAGCCCTCCATAGGCGGCAGTTCTTCGTCATCTGCAGCGTTGCGCAAGGCTCAGGATGATATCTACGAGAGAGCGATTGAGCCCGTGCCTCACGCCGCATTTAAACGCGGCAATTACTCAAATCCAGCGGGAATGCAGACCCAGCCGAGTGATCGCCTCCCACTATTCGAGGTGAGGGGCTCTCAGTTGAAGCAAGTGCTTCGAATCAGGGCGAGCAAAGAGATTGTGAGGGGCAACAAGCCTTACTGAAAAAGAAGCACTGCTGCGCGATGTCCGTAGCAGTGCTTTTCGGTGCGCGTATTTTCCGTCCAGCCCTCCACCCACCTGACATTTTTGCCAGTTGTTGCCTCGCTGCCACCTTGTTAGCGTGGCCCCATCGTGGTGTCACTGTCCGGGGAGAAACACAATGAATGGACAAAACGGCGTTCAAGCCTGTGCGGCCGATCTGCGCCAGGTGCTGGACGAAGTGAACCTGAGCTGCAACCTCGATTTCGCCGAGTTCCAGGTGTTGCACGATGCCGCGGGTGCCCGTCTCGACGCCCTGGTCCGGCACTACCACAATCGCCGCGAATCACAGCACCTGGAACAGTTCCAGATGGCCTGCGAGCAGATGGCGAAGATGCTCCAGGTGTCCTGCCTGGCGCTGCAACGGGCCCATCTGAACGACAACGAACGCGACCAGGTCCGCGAAGCCTACGAATACCAGGTGGCCTACATCCAGGCCTGCCTGCACCGTTCTTTCCAGGACTTCTGAACCTCGGCGGGCGGCCCTGGCTGACCGGAGTGCCGTCACCGATGGCTGTTCCGGTCATTGCCGGCTCATAAGCGGTTGCGGACAATCCGTGTCAGTCTTTTCCGCAACGGGCAGTCCGGTATGTCGCAACAGGTCTTCTTCGCTCACGCCAACGGCTTCCCCTCGGCCACCTACGGCAAGCTGTTCACCGCCCTGGCGCCGGATTATCAGGTCAGCCATCTGCCCCAGCACGCCCATGACCCGCGTTTTCCGGTGAATGACAACTGGCTGCAACTGGTTGACGAACTTATCCATCACCTTGAACAGCAACCCGAACCCGTGTGGGGCGTTGGTCACTCCCTTGGCGGCGTGCTGCACCTGCACGCGGCGCTGCGTTGCCCCCGGCTCTATCGCGGCGTGGTGATGCTCGATTCGCCGGTGCTGACCCTGGCGGACCAGTGGCTGATCCGCCTCGCCAAGCGCTGGGGCTTCATCGACCGCATCACCCCGGCCGCGCGCACCGAGGGCCGGCGCGAGGCCTTCGCCGATCTCGATCAGGCCCGGGCTTATTTCGCCAGCAAGACGCTGTTCCGCGCCTTCGACCCGGATTGCCTGGAAGCCTATCTGCAACATGGCCTGAAACAGGAGGGCGATGCCTTGCGCCTGAGCTTCGATCCCTCCATCGAAATGAGCATCTACCGCAGCATCCCCCATACCCGCCCGGCCCATCCCGGCCAACTGCAAGTGCCGCTGGCGATGGTGCGCGGCAGCCACAGCCGTATCGTCAGGCCCCACCATACCCAGGCGGTACGGCGCATGCCCCGGGGAGAAAACCATAGCGTCGTCGGTGGACACATGTTTCCCTTGGAGCGCCCGGATGAAACCGCGCAACTGATCAGAAACGTCTTTCAGCGCTGGCAGGAGAAACAGGCATGAGCAATCCGGTCGAAGAGGTCCGCCTGGACCTGGGCCATATCGAACTGGCCGCGCACCTCTACGGCCCGGCGGATGGCCGCCCGGTGATCGCCCTGCATGGCTGGCTGGACAACGCCAACAGCTTCGCCCGCCTGGCGCCTAAGCTGGACGGGCTGCGCATCGTCGCCCTGGATTTCGCCGGGCACGGTTATTCCGGGCACCGCCCGCCGGGCGCCACCTATTCGCTGTGGGACTATGCCCACGACGTGCTGCGGGTCGCCGCGCAATTGGGCTGGGAACGCTTCGGTTTGCTGGGGCATTCGCTGGGCGCCATCGTCTCGGTGGTGCTGGCGGGCAGCCTGCCGGAGCGCATCACCCGGCTGGCGCTGATCGACGGCGTGATCCCGCCGGGCGCCAACGGCCAGGATGCCGCCGAGCGCATGGGCATGGCATTGCAGGCGCAACTGCGCCACGACAGCAAGCGCAAATCGGTTTACCCGGTGCTGGAGCAGGCGGTGGAAGCGCGGATGAAAGGCATGGTCGCGGTCAGCCGCGAGGCCGCCGAGCTG
Source organism: Pseudomonas sp. 5P_5.1_Bac1 (assembly GCF_025466015.1). Taxonomy (NCBI): domain Bacteria; kingdom Pseudomonadati; phylum Pseudomonadota; class Gammaproteobacteria; order Pseudomonadales; family Pseudomonadaceae; genus Pseudomonas; species Pseudomonas sp. 5P_5.1_Bac1. Next base: position 5,234 of record NZ_JANLNX010000014.1, read on the forward strand.
CTGGCCCAGCGCGGGCTGGTGCCGGTGCCGGGTGGTTTCAGTTGGCGCAGCGACAGCCGCCTGACCCTGCCGTCGCCGCTGCGCATGAGCGAAGAGCAGGCCATGAGCTTCGTTCGCCGCGTCGCCTGCCCGACGCAATTGATCGTCGCCGACGACGGCATGCTGGCGCGCAACACGACCCTCCTCGAACAGCTACCCTTTAGCCTGGAACACTTGCCCGGTGGTCATCACTTGCACTTGAACGATGAGGCCGGCGCAACGCTTGTTGCAGACTGTTTCAATCGCTTCTTTGCCATTCCTTGACTTGTATCGGGCAACTGTCGAGGCTTGGCGGGTTTTGATCAGGGAGACAATCATGACCCAGCACGACTTACGCCCCCTTCGCATTGCCCGCGCCGCACCCGTCGGCGGGGTTCGCCGATGAATGCCATTCATACGTTGCGTGCCGGCCTGGCCGGACTTTTGCTGGTAACCGGGGCGGTACAGGCCGGTGGCGAACTGCCGGTGCCGCAGGACGCCAAAAGGGTCGATGAGCGCCCTGTGGCGGAAGTGGAGCGCGTCTACCCGTTGGGCGGGCTGCGCAAGATCAGCGGCCAGGTGCGCATGGAAGGCAAGATCGAGGCCCGTGGCCAGCTCCATTCGGTCACCTGGCAACTGCCCGCCGAGCGCAGCGCCGCGGAGGCGTTCAAGGCCGCTCGCGAAACCTTGCAGGCCGATGGCGGTTACCCGCTGTTCTGGTGCGAAGGCCGAGACTGCGGCGAAAACAGCCTGTGGAACGACCTCTTCGGCAATGCCCGCCTGTCCGGCTCGGATCAGGACCAGTTCTTCATTCTGCTGCGTCGCACCGGCGCCGATGCCGACACGCTGGTCGCCCTCTACGCCATCACCCGCGGCAACAAGCGTACCTACCTGCACACCGAACAGTTCGAAGCCAACGCCCCCTTGGGCGAGTTGCTGCCGACGCCTGCCACCGTCCTGCGCGAACTGCGCAGCAATGCCAGGCTCGACTACCCTGACCTGAACGCCGAGCCGCCCCAAGCCTGGGTCAATCTGCTGGCGCGCAGCCTTAACCTCGACAGCACCTTGCGCGTGGTCCTCACCGGCGCCCAGGCCCAGGCCTGGCTGGACCAGTTGACCGCCGCCGGTGTCCGCTCGGCCCGGCTCGAAGTCGGCAGCCAGGCGGCGAACGGCTTGCATGTCGAACTGATTCGCTGAGCCGGGAGGCGCGATGCTCAACAATGATCGGCTGCTGGTGCAGATTCTGTTGCTGGCGCTACTGGGCGCTGGCCTCTGGGTCATGGCACCGTTCATCTCCGCGCTGCTCTGGGGCGCGATCCTCGCCTTCGCGAGCTGGCCGCTGATGCGTTTGGTCACGCGCCTCTGCGGCGGCCGCGAAACCCTCGCCGCGAGTTTCCTCACCTGCCTGTGGTTGCTGCTGGTGGCGCTGCCGCTGGTCTGGTTGGGCTTCAACCTCGCCGATCATGTGCGCGATGCCACCACCTTCATTCGTGACGTGCAGGTCGACGGCCTGCCCGATGCGCCGGCCTGGCTCGGCGGCGTGCCCTTTGTCGGCGAACGCCTGGTGCGCTTCTGGGACACCATGGACCAGCAAGGCGCCGCCATGCTGGCGACGGTCAAACCCTATCTCGGTCAGGTCGGCAACTGGTTATTGGCGCGCAGCGCGCAGATTGGCAGCGGCATCCTCGAGCTGATCCTCAGCCTGGTCTTCGTGTTCTTCTTCTACCGTGACGGGCCGCGCCTGGCGGCGTTTGTCCTGCGCTTGCTGGAGCGGCTGATCGGCGAGCGTGCCGATTACTACCTGGGGCTGGTAGCGGGGACCGTGCAGCGGGTGGTCAACGGCGTGATCGGCACCGCCGCCGCCCAAGGCCTGCTGGCGCTGATCGGCTTTCTTATCGCGGGAGTGCCGGGGGCGCTGGTGCTCGGCCTGGTCACCTTCATGCTCAGCCTGATCCCCATGGGCCCGCCGCTGGCCTGGATTCCCGCCACCGCCTGGCTGGCCTGGAAAGGCGATTACAGCATGGCGGTGTTCCTCGGGATCTGGGGCACCTTCGTCATCAGCGGCGTGGACAACGTGCTGAAGCCCTACCTGATCAGCCGCGGCGGGGATTTGCCGCTGGTGATCGTGCTGCTTGGGGTATTTGGCGGGTTGCTGGCGTTCGGCTTTATCGGCCTGTTCATTGGACCGACCCTGCTGGCGGTGGCCTACAGCCTGTTGCTGGATTGGTCGCGGCATACGCCGGTTGCGGATCGGCCTTAGGTGTTGAACCTTTGGGGCCCTTCGCGACGGTTCGGCGCCTCGACGAGCTCGCTCCTACAGATATGTGACACCGAATCTCTGTAGGAGCGAGCTTGCTCGCGAAACGGGAGGCCTCACTCCAGATCCAGCTTCGCCTCGATCCGATCCAGATGCAGGTGCATCAACCGCAACGCTGCCTCACTGTCACCATCCTCCAGCGCATCCACCAGCGCCGCATGTTCTTCCCAGGCGCAATGCTCGCAAGCCCGGCTTTCGTATTTGGCGATGATCAGCGAGGTCATCGGCACCAAGCCGTTGAGAAAACGTGCGAGCGGGGCGTTATCGGCAATCTCCGCCAGCTTCAGGTGAAACTCGCCGCCCAGGCGGATCGCCGTGCAGCGTTGGCCTTGTTCATGGGACTGCCGCTCGCGGGAAATCAATTCACGCAACTGGCGCAGTTGCGCCGGCCGCGAGCGCCGCGCCGCCAGTTCGATCAGGGTGGTTTCCGCCAGCCGCCGTGCGCTCAATACCTGCCGCGCCTGCTCCGGATCTGGCGCCGCCAGCCGTGCGGTGTGCGCCGGGCGCTGGACGATCACCTGCTGGTCCGAAAGCCGCCCCAGCACGCGACGGATCACCGTGCGGCTGACCCCGAACGCCTCGCCCAGCGCCATTTCGGTCAGCGGTGTGCCGGGGGCCAGCCGCTGTTCGAGAATCGCATCGAACAGCCGCGGATAGATTTCCGCAGCCGACAGGCGCCGTTCGCCAACGGCCAGCAGCGCGGGCAGGGCGGACGCGGTGGAAGTGACGGGGGCAACGGCTCTCATGTGTGCTCTCCTGGAAGTCAGTAACCGGGCTGTTCGTCCGGAATCTTCAGTTCAATACCCATGCGTCGGCCTTCCTGCAGGATGTGCCGGCGCATTTGCGCACTGGCCTGGGCGCTGTCCTTGTTGCGGATGGCGCGCACCACTGCTTCGTTTTCTTCAAGGCGCGCGGCCAGGTGTTCGGGGGATTTGCGCAGCATCTGGGCGCTCTGCTTGAGGGCATTGCCGGTCTGCTGCACCACGCTCTGGAAAATCGGGTTGGAGGTCAGGGCAAACAGCGCCTCATGGAAGGCGATGTAGGCGTTGACCCCAGCCTCGCCGTCGCCGGCGTCCAGGGCTTCGCGCATGTCCATCAGGGTCAGGCGCAACTGGCCGGTTTCCTGGCTGCTGATGGACTGCGCCACCAGCCCGACGATGAACGGTTCCAGGGTGTAGCGCAGTTGCAGCACGTCTTCGAGGCTGGCTTCGGCCACGCCGGCCGGCGCCATGACCAGCTCGTTGCTGTCGGCGTCGAGTACCAGCACGCCTTTGCCGGGCATCGAGCGCACCAGACCGAGGGTTTCCAGCACCGTTACCGCTTCACGCAGGCTGGGCCGGCTGATGCCGAGTTGCTCGGCCAGCTCGCGCTGGCCGGGAAGCATCTCACCGGAGCGCCACTGGCCGCGGGCCAGGGCCTGGCGCAGTTTGTCCACTACCGCATTCACTACTGTCGAGGAGGTAATCACATTTCGCTCCGTGAGATGTCGTTCATTGGCTAACTAGAATTCCTGCTGATGGGCCGTCTTGCGCGCCTGGAAGGCGAAGCCCTGCTTGCCTTCGAGCACGTTGTGCGCGCGCTCCAGGTCGATGTCCTTCTCCCAGCGGGCGATGGCCACGGTGGCGACGCAGTTGCCGATCAGGTTGGTCAGCGCCCGGCCGATGCCCATGAACCAGTCCACCGCCAGCACCAGCACCAGACCGACCACCGGAATCGCAGGAACGGCGGTCAGGGTTGCGGCAAGAATCACCAGCGCCGAGCCGGGAATGCCGTGGGCACCTTTGGAGGTCACGAGGGACACCAGCAGGATGGTCATCAGATCGGTCATGGCCAGCGGCGTGCCGGTGGCGTTGGCGATGAACACAATGGCCAGGGTCAGGTAGATGGAGAAACCGTCGAGGTTGAAGGAGTAGCCGGTGGGAATCACCAGGCCGACGGTGGAACTGCCGATGCCCAGGTGCTCCAGCTTGCGCATGATCTGTGGAAGCACGGCGTCGGAAGAAGCGGTGCCGAGGACGATGGTCAGTTCTTCACGCAGGTACTTGAGGAACGGCAGCATCTTGAGACCGGACACACGCATCACCAGGCCGAGAACCAGCAGCACGAAGCCGGCACAGGTGAGGTAGAACAACGCCACCAGACCGCCCAGGTGTTGCAGCGATTCCAGGCCATATTTGCTGGTGGTGAAGGCGATGGCGCCGAACACACCGATGGGGGCCAGGCGAACGATCATGCCCATGATGCGGAAGATCACATGGCTCAGTTCGTTGATCAGTCGCGAGATGCCCGAGGCCGATTCGCCCACCAGGTTCAGCGCACTGCCGAACAGCACCGAGAACAGCAACACCTGAAGGATATTGTTGTCGGCGAAGGCGCCGATCACCGAGGTGGGGATCAGGTCCATGAGGAAGGCTGTGGTGCTGTGGATATGCTGCCCACGCTCGGCGAGGCTGCTGGCGTCCGTCGCGGAAAGTTGCTCCAGATGGATGTTGGCGCCGCTGCCGATGCCGGTGGAGAAGGCGAGCACCAGACCCAGGACCAGGGCGACGGTGGTGAGGACTTCGAAATAGATCACCGACTTCAGGCCGATGCGCCCGACTTTCTTCAGGTCGCCGGCACCGGAAATGCCGCTGACCACCACGCAGAACACGATCAGACCGATCAGCATCTTGATCAGTTTGATAAAGCCGTCACCAAGGGGTTTGAGTTGCAGGGAAAGGTCGGGGAAGCTCAGGCCGCAAGCGATGCCAAGCATCAGGCCGAGCACTACTTGCAGGAAGATCGAACGCGAGCACCATTTGAGCATGGGAGGGATCTCTGGTCGGTGTCCTGGCTGCCGGGGTGACGGCGCGTCGGACTTAATTATTGTGGTCTTACCGGTATGTCCAGTGCGCGGGCAGTGTAAGCGCGTATTTTCGGTTTTCGCAAGAGGTGAGGCGATAATTGGTTTTACCGGTCTGACCAGTTGGCGTACCAGGCAAGAATCGGCAGAAATGCCAGGGGTCGGTCAGTGCTTGGACAAGACCTGATCCACCGCGGCGATCAGCCGTCCCAGATCGTTCGGAGGGGCTTTGTGAATGACGCCAAACAGGTAGGCGCGTTGTTCGTCTTCAGTGTCCAGGTCGGTGAAGAAGGCCGTGAGCTTGACGCCCAGCACCCTGGCAAAGACGAACAAGGCTTCAACGCTGGGAGTGTAGGTACCGGTTTCGAAGCGGCTTATGGTCTTGGGGTCGAACCCGGCTTTTTCGCCCAGTTCAGCCTGGGTAAGCCCGGCGACCTTGCGACAGCGCCTGATGGCTGAGCCCAAACTTGAAATTTCCATCGCTCAATTCCCATTTAGAATCAAGAACTTAACGACAAAAAATTTCAATAGACAACCTCTTTAGCCATCACTCTGGATTACAAAAGGTGATGCATCTCGTAGACTTTGCCGCTTGGACAGATTTTCCCGCAGTGGGTTTGGCAGAGAGCAACCCGCATTTTTCCTGCGGCTCATGGAGCTTTATCGTGCGTCTCAACTTACCGATTACCGCGGTGGAACAGACATTTCCCGATCAGCAACGGCTGATTTCCGCCACCGACACCGCCAGTAATATCACCTACTGCAATGCTGAATTCGCTGCCATCAGCGGCTTCAGTCAGGCGGAACTGATCGGTGCCTCGCACAACCTTGTGCGCCATCCCGACATGCCCGCCCAGGTGTTCGAGCAGATGTGGCAATACCTCAAGGCCGGCGAGAGCTGGATGGGGATCGTCAAGAACCGCTGCAAGAACGGCAATTTCTACTGGGTCAGTGCCTACGTCACGCCGATCCTCGAGAATGCGAGGTTAGTGGGCTACGAGTCGGTGCGGGTCAAGCCGACTCGCGAGCAGGTGCAGCGCGCCGAAGCGCTGTACGCCCGGCTGCGCGCGGGCAAGACGCCGGTGCCGCTGTCGCGGCGCCTGGCGCAGCAGGCGCAGGTGCTCGCCGTGCCGGTGCTGGCGGCTGGCGCGGCATTGGTCGCTAATCATCTTGCTCCCGGCCTGGTCGGCCAGGGCATCACCCTCGGTCTGTTCGTGGCCGTCGGGTTGTGGGGCCACAGCCGCTTGCGTGGCGAATTGCGGCGGATCGTCCGCGGCGCCGAAAACACCTTCTGCGACCCCATTTGCGCCCTGGCCTACAGCGACACCCTCGGTCCCGCCGCGCAGTTGCAGATGATCCTTATCAGTGAAGAAGCGCGGCTGAAAACCGCGCTGACCCGCCTCAGCGACCTCGCCAACCAGATGGCCCACGCCGCCAGCGATTCCAGCCGCCTCTCCGGCGCCACCGAGTCGGCGCTGCTGGAGCAGCGTGCCGAGACTGACCAGACCGCCGCCGCCATGACCGAGATGGCCGCGTCCATCGCTGAAGTCGCCGCCCATGTGCAGCAAACCGCCAGCGAAGCCCACACCGCCAACCAGCTCGCCGACCAGGGCAGCCAGGTCGCCGGCACCTCGCGCCAGGCGATCCAGGTGCTGGCGTCCACGGTCACCCAGATCAACCAGGCGGTGGGCGAACTGGCCGGGCAGACCCAGGACATCATGTCCGCCGCGGGGGTGATTCAGGCGATTGCCGAACAGACCAACCTGCTGGCGCTGAATGCCGCCATCGAAGCCGCCCGCGCCGGCGAGCAGGGCCGCGGCTTCGCAGTGGTGGCCGACGAGGTTCGCGCGCTGGCGGGCAAGACCCGGCAGTCGACCCAGCAGATCCAGGGTGTGATCGAAAACCTGCGCAAGGGCGCCGATGAAGCGGTGTCCATCGCCGACCTCGGCATCCGCGAGGCCGAGCAGGGCGTGGCCCAGGTGGTCGAGGCGCAGGAGGCGCTGCAGGGCATTCGCGTGGCGGTGGAGCGCATCACCGACATGACCCGGCAAATGGCCGCTGCCTCGCAGCAGCAATCCCATGTCGCCGAAGACGTCGCCTGCCAGATCAACAACGTCGCCGGCACCGTGCAGCGCACCGCCGACAACGCCAACGCGGCCGCCACCCGCGGTGCTGAACTGGAACATATTTCATCCGGCCTGCGTGCCTTGGTCGAACGCTTCAACCGATAGCCGTCGGACAGGTTTTATTTCATGGATGACAACTACCGCGCGGCCGTCGACGCGGCCGCGATCTTTTCCGAAACCGACCTGACCGGGCGTATCACCTACGTCAACGATCAGTTCTGCACCATCTCCGGCTACAGCCGCGAGGAACTGCTGGGCGCCGACCACCGCATCCTCAATTCAGGCCAGCACGAGCCTGGGCTGTTCCTCGGCATGTGGCAGAGCCTGGCCGCGGGCGAGACATGGAAGGGCGAAATCTGCAACCGGGCCAAGGATGGCTCGTTGTACTGGGTCGACAGCACCATGGTGCCGCTGTTCGACCCGCTTACCGGCGCGGTGTGCAAGTTCGTCTCGATCCGCTTCGATATCACCCAGAAACGCCAGTTGCTCCACACCTTGCAGTGGCGGGTGGGGCACGACGTTCTGACCGGCCTGCCCAACCGCTCATTGCTCGGCGACCTGCTCGGGCAGGCCATCGAGCGTGCGCGCAACGAGGAGTCGGCGCTGGCGGTGTGCATGCTCGACCTCGACGGCTTCAAGGCGGTCAACGACGGCTATGGTCATGCCAGTGGCGACCTGCTGCTGGTGGAGGTGTCGCGGCGCTTGAAGCGCGTGTTGCGTGAGGGCGATGCGGTAGGGCGGTTGTCCGGCGATGAGTTCGTGCTGATTCTCGGCGACATTCAGGGGCTGCCGACCTTGCAGGGTGTCCTTGAGCGTGTGCTCAAGGCGATCGCCGCGCCCGGTGTCATCCGTGGGCAGTCGATCAGCGTCAGCGCCAGCATCGGCGTGACCCTGTTCCCCAACGACAACGATGACGCCGACACCCTGCTGCGCCACGCCGACCAGGCCATGTACCTGGCCAAGCAACGGGGGCGCAATCGTTTTCACCTGTTCGACGTGTCGCTGGACCAGGAGGTCAAGGCCACGCACCAGACCGTGGAGCGCCTGCGCCGGGCGCTGCACAACGGCGAACTGTGCCTGTATTACCAGCCCAAGGTGAACATGCGCAGCGGCACGGTGGTGGGGTTCGAGGCGCTGTTGCGCTGGTGCCATCCTGTCCGCGGCGTGGTCGCGCCGGGTGAGTTTCTGCCGTTGGTGGAGCGCACTGACCTGATCGTCGATATCGGTGAATGGGTGATCGATGAAGCACTGACGCAGATGCAGCAGTGGCAGGCGCAGGGTTGCCGTTGGCCGGTGAGCGTGAACATCGCCGCGCGGCACTTCCAGCGCACGGACTTTGTCGTGCGGCTCCAGCGTTTGTTGTCCCGCCACGCCACGGTGGCGCCGCAGATGCTCGACCTGGAAATCGTCGAGTCGGTGGCCATCGAGAATATCCAGCGGGTTTGCGAATGCCTGGAGGCGTGCCAGCGACTGGGGGTGCGTTTTTCGCTGGATGACTTTGGCACCGGCTACTCGTCCCTGAGCTACCTCAAGCGCTTGCCGACCCAGACCATGAAGATCGACAAATCCTTCGTCCAGGACATTCTCCACGACCAGGACGACCTGGCCCTGACCCGCGCGGTGATCGGCCTGGCCCAGGCGTTCGGTCGGCAGGTGATTGCCGAGGGCGTGGAGACCGTGGCCCATGGCGAATGGCTGATGGAACTGGGCTGCGACGTGGCCCAAGGCTACGGCATCGCCCGGCCGATGCCGGCGCAGGAGGTGGTGGAGTGGGTGCGAGGATTCGTGCAACCGCGGGAGTGGCGGGTGCGGGCACGCGGGGCGGGGTGATTGTGGGCCTGTCTCGCGACGGTTCGGCGCGAGACAGGCCCACTCTGTAAACCTACATCTGCGGCGCGGTGTTCTTCACCACCGCCAATTCCGGATGCGCCACCAGCTTGTCGATATGCAGCTCATCGTTGTTCATCCAGGTCTCGGTCAGCACCCGGTAGTGCTCCATATCCCGGCAGCGCATGCGCAAGCTGTAGTCGAAATGGCCGCTGATCAACTGGCATTCGAACACCTGCGGGCAGGCGCGCACGCAGGCTTCGAAGGCTTTTTGCGCGGCGCGCCCGCTCTGGTTGGACAGCGCCACCAGGACCAGCAGCGACAACCCCGGCGAGACCATCTGCACATCGATGATTGCGCCGTAGCCGCGGATCACGCCGCGCCGTTCGAGCTTGCGCACCCGCTCCAGGCAGGGCCTGGGCGTCAGGTGGACCAATGACGACAGCTTCTCGTAGGTGATGCGCCCGTTGTGGCGCAGCACGTCGATGATCGCTTCGTCGATGCGGTCCAGCGGCGGCGCGGCGTGGGAGGAGTTGGCCTTGGTATCCATGGTGGCGTTGCTTCACTTCAAGCGGTTGGAAAGAAATTGCTGCAGGCGCTCGCTTTGCGGCTGGTCGAGAATCTGCGCGCTTCCCTGTTCTTCGACCCGGCCCTGATGCAGGAACAGCACCTGGCTGGACACCTGGCGGGCAAAGCCCATCTCGTGGGTGACCATGAGCATGGTACGACCTTCCTCGGCCAGCGTCTGTATGACCTTGAGGACTTCTCCTACAAGCTCTGGATCAAGGGCTGACGTTGGTTCGTCGAACAGGATGATCTCCGGCTCCATCGCCAGCGCCCGGGCGATCGCAACGCGCTGTTGCTGGCCGCCAGAGAGGAACGCCGGGTACTGGTCGGCGGCACGGGCCGGCAGACCGACCTTGTCCAGGTACGCGCGGGCGCGGGCTTCGGCGTCCTGCTGGCTGACCCCCAACACCCGGCGCGGCGCCATGGTGATGTTCTCCAGCACGGTCATGTGGCTCCACAGGTTGAAATGCTGGAACACCATGGCCAGCCGCGTGCGCAGGTTCTGCAATTGCGCCGGATGCGGGGCGCGGGCGCCGGCGCGGCCCTGGCGCATTTCGATGGTCTGGTCGTCGAGGGTGATGACCCCGGCGTCCGGTTGTTCGAGGAAATTGATGCAGCGCAGCATGGTGCTTTTGCCCGAGCCGCTGGCGCCGATCAGGCTGATGACGTCGCCCTTGCGTGCTTGCAGCGAGACGCCCTTGAGTACCTCGTGATCGCCGTAGCTTTTATGCAGCGAGTCCACCGTCAGTTTGATCGCGGCGCTGGCAGCGGCGGCGACAGGTGCGGCGGCGAAGGTCGGTTGGATCGACAAGGCGTGTGCGGAAGTGGTCATGGGTCAGCCTCGGGAAGGAACGAGAAAACGCATCCAGCGTCGTTCGGCCAGGCGGAACAGCCCGACCAGTGCGAAGGACAGCAGCATGTACAGCAGGGCAGCGATGCCGAAGGCCTGGAACGTCAGGAAGGTCGCGGCATTGGCGTCGCGGGCGACTTTAAGGATGTCGCCGATGGTCGCGGTGAAGGCCAGCGAGGTGGCGTGCAGCATCAGGATCAGTTCGTTGCTGTAGGCCGGCAACGAACGGCGCAAGGCCGCGGGCAGCACCACGAACAGGTTGAGCTTCCAGCCGTGCAGGCCGTAGGCGTGGGCCGCCTCGATCTCGCCATGGGGAATGTTGCGGATCGCCCCGGCGAAAATCTCCACGGTGTAGGCGCAGGTGTTGAGCACGAAGGCCAGCAGGGTGCAGTTCAGCGCGTTGCGGAAGAAGCGGTCGAGCATTTCGTGGTCGCGCACCACTTCCAGGCCGTAGAGCCCGGTGTAGCAGATCAGCAACTGGATATAGAGCGGCGTGCCGCGGAACAGGTAGGTGTAGAACTCCACCGGCCAGCGCAGCCAGAGCTTGCGCGACACCCGCGCCAGGGCCAGCGGCAGCGACAGGAAAAAGCCGACGACCATGGTCACCACGAACAGCCACAGGGTCATGGCCAGCCCGGACAGGCCGGCGCCATCGCTATACAGGTAGGCCAGGCCGTATTCCTGGATCAGTTCGATCATGATGTCAGCCCCTTGATGCCGGTGTTGTAGCGCCGCTCCAGGCGTTTGAACAGGCGGTTGGAGAGGGTGGTGATCAGCAGGTAGACCAGTCCCGCGATGATCAGGAAATACAGGACGTTATTCGTACTCTTGCCGGCGTTCTGCGCGGCTTTCACCAGGTCGGCGAGGCCGATGATCGACACCAGCGCGGTGGACTTGAGCAGCACCAGCCAGTTGTTGCCCAGGCCTGGCAAGGCGAAGCGCATCAGTTGCGGGAACAGCACCAGCCGGAAGCGCTGGGCGCGGCTCAGGCCATAGGCGGTGGCGGCTTCCAGTTGCCCGGCGGGCACGCTGAGGATCGCGCCGCGGAAGTTCTCGGTGAAGTAGGCGCCGTAGATGAAGCCGAGGGTCAGGACCCCGGCGGTGAACGGATCGATCTCGAAGTAACCCCAGCCCATCCATTCGGTGAAGTCGTTGAGCCAGATCTGGAAGGTGTAGAAGATCAGCAGGATCAGCACCAGGTCCGGCACGCTGCGGATCAGGGTGGTATAGAGCGTCGCGGGGAGTCGCAGCAGGCGCAGTGATGAGAGCTTGGCGCTGGCGCCGACCAGGCCCAGCACCAGGCTCAGGGCCAGGGACAGCAGCGCCAGTTTTACGGTCATCCAGGTACCTTGCGCCAACAGCGGGCCGAAGCCCTGCAGGCTCAGGGCCTGCAAGCCGACAGAGTGAAGGAAGTCGTTCACGGGGAAAATCTCGGTGGGCACCAGCGATGGCCCGGCATCGGCTGCCGGACCATCGACGGGCGGGTTACTCGTTGTAGATGTCCAGGTCGCCGACGTACTTCTGCTGGATTTTGGCGAAGGTGCCATCGGCCAGTACCGCGGCGATGCCCTTGTTGATCAGGGCCTTGAGTTCGGCGTCGTTCTTGCGCACGCCCATGGCGATGTCCAGCGGCAGGGTCGGGTCCTTGATCGCCGGGCCGCTCTGGAAGTCGGCGCCTTCAGGCTTGGTGAGGAAGTTGAGCTGGGCTTCGAGCTTGTCGGTGACGGTGGCGTCGAGGCGGCCGTTCATCAGGTCGGCGTAGTTCTGGTCCTGGGCCTGGTAGGCCTTGACCGTCGCTCCCAGCGGCGCCAGTTTGGCGCGGGCGTAGGCTTCCTGCAGCGAGCCTTGCAGCACGCCGACGGTCTTGCCTTTGAGTGACTCGGGGGTGTCGCCGAAATCGGCGCCCTTGCGGGTGATGACAGAGGTTGGGCTGAGAAACAGGCGGTCGCTGAAGTCGATCTGTTTCAAGCGGGCCGGGGTCACTGCCATCGACGACATGATGGCGTCGAATTTGCGCGCGCGCAGGGCCGGGATCATGCCGTCGAATTCGTTGTGCACCCAGGTGCATTTGACTTCCAGCTTGGCGCAGATCGCGTTGCCCAGTTCGATGTCGAAGCCTTGCAGGCTGCCATCGGCGGCGACGGATTCAAACGGTGGGTATTCGGGGAAAACGCCGAAACGGATTTCTTTCCATTCCTGCGCCTGGGCCACGCTGGCGCAGAGTGGCAGGAGCAGCACGCCGAGAAGCTTTCGCAGCGAAGTCATATGAGTGGATCCCTGTGTTTTGTAGTTGATGTAGGGCAGTAGAACGCTTCGTAGGCCAGGGCCTTTTGGTCTTTTAGTGACTCTTCGGTCGGGGCTCAGAATGCGCGATGACAGCAGTTTTTTTGTGTCGTTTGGGCCGGCGCTGGCTGCCGGAATATGCTGTTAGTGCGGCTGCTCGCAGCCGATTCTGTCGAGGCGCCTCCTGTTTTGGCTTTGTCACAGCGTTTTCCGATCCGCTGCGCGGTGGGCGCAGCGGATTCGGTTGTGTCAGGCGCGTCTCTTCTGCACGTCGGCAACCGCCGGCTGAAGCAGGGCGTAGAGGTCTTTCGGGTTTTTAAGGTCTGGCACCAGGCCGATCTCGCTACCGATGTCCAGGGCCTTGGCCACATCCAGCACATAACGCAGCGCCGAGTAGTCCTCGATGGCGAAGCCGACCGAGTCGAACAGGGTGACCTGGGCGGTGTTCTCGCGGCCGGCGATCTCGCCGTTCACCACCTGCCAGAACTCGGTTACCGGTGAATCCGCAGGCATCTGCTGGATCTCGCCTTCGATGCGGCTCTGCGGTTCGTACTCGACGATCACCCGCGCGCGCTCGACGATGTCGCGGTGCAGTTCGGTCTTGCCCGGGCAGTCGCCGCCCACCGCGTTGAGGTGCATGCCCGGCTCGATCATCTCCGGGGTGAGGATGGTGGCGTAGGCCTTGTCGGCGGTGACCGTGGTGATGATGTCCGCACCGCGAACCGCTTCAGCCACGGAGCCGGCGATGACCAGGCGAATGCCCGGGTACGCGGCGAGGTTGGCGGCCAGCTTGGCGCTGGCCTGCGGGTCGAGATCGTACAGGCGGATTTCTTCGATGCCGAGCAGGGTGTGGAAGGCGATGGCCTGGAACTCGCTCTGCGAGCCGTTGCCGATCAGCGCCATGCTGCGGCTGTCCGGACGGGCCAGGTAGCGCGCGGCCAGGGCCGAGGTGGCGGCGGTGCGCATCGCGGTGGTCAGGGTCATTTCGCTGAGCAGCAGCGGCTTGCCGGTATCGACATCGCCCAGGGCGCCGAAGGCCATCACCGTGAGCATGCCGCGGTGGGTGTTCTTCGGGTGGCCGTTGACGTACTTGAAGGCATATAGATTGGCATCGGACGCCGGCATCAGCTCGATCACGCCGTCGGGGGAGTGGTTGGCCACCCGTGCGCATTTCTCGAAGTCGTTCCAGCGCAGGTAGTCCTGGCGGATGTACTCGGCCATTTCTTCCAGGCAGGTGGTCAGGCCTTTGCGGGCGACCAGGCGGCTCAGGTCGGTAACGTCGATGTAGCGGGTCATGATGCTCTCCTTCTTGTAGTCGGGATCAGTTGCGAACGGGCAGGTGGACTTCGGCGAGCATGCAGCGCGCGCTGCCGCCGCCGATGCGTTCGATATGGTCGATGTTCACCACCACCGGGTGGCTGTGGCGCTCGGCCTGGCGGCGTTGTTCGGCGCTGAGCGAGCTCCAGGCACTGCGCGACATCACCAACAGCGGCTGGCCTTGCTTGTCGTGGACTTCGAGCATGTTGCCGGCGAAGCCTTCGAGCTGGTCGAAGTCCAGCGCCAGGATGTCCTTGCCGGTGTCGCGCAGGCTGTGTTCCAGGGCGCGGCGCTCGGCGGCTACAGGCAGGGCATCGAGGCAGACCACAGAAAGGTTGCGGCCTACGCTCATCATCACGTTGCTGTGGTAGATCGGTGACTGGTGGCGATCGACGGCATGGAACACGCAGAGGCGGTAGTCCATGTTCTCCGCGAACTGGCGCAATGCCTCGCCATGGGTGCGCCCGGAGTGGCAGGCGTAGCTGATGCGGTTCTCGCGGTCCAGCACCATGCTGCCGGTGCCTTCGAGAAAGATGTTCTGCGCTTCCAGCGGGCTCAGGTCGAGGGTCTTGTGAATCGCGAAGCGCTCGCTGAGCACCTGCAGCACGCCCTTGTCACGCTCCAGCCGACGGTTCTGGCCTTCCATGGGATAGAGCACCAGGCTGCCGTCGGCATGGCTGCTCCACCAGTTGTTGGGGAAGATCGAGTCGGGGGTGTGCGGGGCCGGGGTATCCTGCACCACCAGTACATCGACGCCATGCTGGCGCAGCGTATCGACATAGCCGTCGAACTCTTCCAGCGCTTTCTGCTGCGCTTGTTCCGGTTCCAGCACGGGCTTCTGGAAGCGGTTGTTCACAGCGGTATCCGGGTTGAAGGCGAACCGCGCCGGGCGGATCATCAGGACGGTATTGGTGGTTTGCATCGGGGCACGCATCCAGGGGTTGGCAGTGCGTACATTGTCTTACCGATGGCTTTGCAATCCCGGCTGAAGCACGTCGGGCACCCAGCCGGGAAAGCTGAAACAGGTGATTTGACAGCCGAATCGGCTGGGCTCGCTCGGTCATCCTTTTGGCCAATAAAAAACGGCACCGCGGAGGGTGCCGTTTTTTGGGGCGCGTTACTGAATCACTTGTGCAGTTCTTCAGCCGCGTACAGGGTGTTTTCCAGCAGGCAGGCGCGGGTCATGGGGCCGACGCCGCCCGGGACTGGCGTGATCCAGCCGGCGCGAGGCAGGGCGGTCTCGTAGACCACGTCGCCCACCAGCTTGCCGTCTTCCTGGCGGTTGATGCCGACGTCGATGACGATGGCGCCTTCCTTGATCCACTCACCCTTGACCAGGCCCGGCTTGCCGGCGGCTACGACCACCAGGTCAGCGCGGCCAACGTGGCCGGCGAGGTCCTTGGTGAAACGGTGGGTGACGGTGACGGTGCAGCCAGCCAGCAGCAGCTCCATGGCCATCGGGCGGCCAACGATATTGGAAGCGCCGACGACGACTGCATCCATGCCGTACAGATCCTGACCGGTGCTTTGCAGCAGGGTCATGATGCCTTTTGGCGTGCACGGGCGCAGCAGCGGGATGCGTTGGGCCAGGCGGCCGACATTATAAGGATGGAAACCGTCGACATCCTTGTCCGGACGAATGCGCTCGAGCAGCAGCGAGGCATCCAGGTGAGCGGGCAGCGGCAGTTGCAGCAGGATGCCGTCGATGTTCGCGTCATTATTAAGACGGTCGATCAGATCGGTCAGGTCTTGCTGGGTGGTGTTGCTCGGCAGGTCGAAAGCCTGGGAGATGAAGCCGACTTCTTCGCAGTCTTTACGCTTGTGCGAAACATAGACTTGAGAGGCAGGGTCGTTGCCAACCAGGATCACCGCCAGGCCGGGAGTCCGCAGACCTTGCTGGCGACGTTCCACGACACGTTGGGCGATCTGCTGGCGCAGGCTGGCGGCGATCGCCTTGCCGTCGATAAGTTGTGCAGTCATGACGGGTGATTAACCATCGAGAGGGAAAAAAAGAGCGCGCATTCTCGCATGACCACGGCGCAGGGCAAAGGCGCTTGGTCCGGCAAATCCCCTAAGCCCTTAAATAAAATGAATTTTTTTGAAAAAAGAGTTGACGACCTTACCGGCCGTCTATAACATTCGTCGCACTTGTCGGGCAGGGCCTAGCACTGGTTAGCAAGGTCGGGCAGAATGAGCGGATTTGTTAGCTTGTTCGGTAAGGCTAAAAGTTAATTTGTAATCTTAAAAGAAAGCAGATTAAATATGCGCCCGTAGCTCAGCTGGATAGAGCATCCGCCTTCTAAGCGGATGGTCGCAGGTTCGAGTCCTGCCGGGTGCGCCATACAAGGCAGCTTTGGCACAAGTAAAGCAGTAACGCAATATGGTGGGCGTAGCTCAGTTGGTAGAGCACAGGATTGTGACTCCTGTTGTCGTGGGTTCGATCCCCATCGTCCACCCCATATTCCAAAAGGCGCCCGATGAAAATCCGGCGCCTTTGCTTTAAAAGCGTTATGCGGACGTGGTGAAATTGGTAGACACACTGGATTTAGGTTCCAGCGGCGCAAGCTGTAAGAGTTCGAGTCTCTTCGTCCGCACCATCTTTAGTTTCGCCCTCTTTCGCTGAGTTGCGCGAAACTTCAAAAAAGGCCGCCTTGAGCGGCCTTTTTCTTTTTCCGTCCTTCGCTTCCTTTATTACTGCTGTTTGTTGCGGTTCCTGCCGGGTCCCATGACTAGCAAGACCTGAACAAAAGCTGATAGATTTCAGCCGGTTGACAAAATGCCGGTGAGTCGGCGGGCGGATGGAAAGATGATTGCGAAAGAGTCCCGGCAGGCGGTTGCGCTGGAGCGCTTCATTCAGGCCAATCCACAGTTGCTGGCGGAGATTGCCGCGCTGAGCGAGTCCGAGCAGCAGCAACAGATCCAGTGGGCATTTGAAGATGAAGCCCAAGAGCAGGGTATCGAGCCTTGGGAGCTGACCTTGCGTCTTATCGCCGAGTCGCCAGAGGAACTTCAGGTCATGCGCCTGGAAGTTCATCGCGAGGTGGCTGAGGCGTTGGGAATGAGCTGGGAAGAGTACTGCGATTTCAACGAAATCGATGGTCCTGCTTCCTGATACGTTGAATTGTTTCGCCGGAGAGTTGACGCAGATCCGCACAGCGCTCGCGAGTGGGGTGGAGAATCCTTGTTTCGCGGGCGTTGCAGGTCTGTTCCGCCGCTGTCCGGCCATTGTCGAAAATCATGAGAGCCGGCGCCATTTGCCTCCGGGTCGAACAGGGTGACTTCTGGTGTGTGAGCTACTAGAATGCTTGCCCTTGATTCTGGAGTCGGGTTTCGCCGGCTAACGTCTGTGCAACGAGGAATATCCATGCAAGTTTCTGTTGAAAATACTTCCGCTCTCGAGCGCCGCATGACCATCGGCGTTCCAGCCGAGCGCATCGAGACCGAAGTCAACAAGCGTCTGCAACAGACTGCCCGTCGCGCCAAGGTCCCAGGTTTCCGTCCTGGCAAGGTGCCAATGAGCGTGATCCGTCAGCGCTACGAAGATGCAGCCCGTCAGGAAGCCCTGGGCGACCTGATCCAGGCGACCTTCTATGAAGCTGTTGTCGAGCAGAAGCTGAACCCGGCTGGCGCCCCTGCCGTCGAGCCAAAAGTCTTCGAAAAAGGCAAGGACCTGGAATACGTCGCCACTTTCGAAGTCTTCCCTGAGTTCACTGTTGCCGGTTTCGACTCGATCGCTGTCGAGCGCCTGAGCGCCGATGTGACCGACGCCGACCTGGACAACATGCTGGAAGTGCTGCGCAAGCAGAACACCCGTTTTGAAGTGGCCGAGCGCGCTGCCCAGAACGAAGACCAGCTGAACATCGATTTCGTTGGCAAGATCGACGGCGAAGCCTTCGCTGGCGGTTCGGCCCAGGGTACCCAGTTGGTTCTGGGTTCCGGCCGCATGATCCCGGGCTTCGAAGAAGGTCTGGTTGGCGCCAAGGCTGGTGAAGAGCGTGTGCTCAACCTGACCTTCCCTGAGGACTATCAGAACCTGGACCTGGCTGGCAAAACCGCCGAGTTCACTGTTACCGTCAACAGCGTTTCCGAGCCGAAGCTGCCTGAGCTGACCGAAGAGTTCTTCGCTCAGTTCGGTATCAAGGAAACCGGTCTGGAAGGTTTCCGCACCGAAGTTCGCAAGAACATGGAGCGTGAACTGCGTCAGGCCATCAAGACCAAGGTCAAGAACCAGGTAATGGACGGCCTGCTGGCTGCCAACCCGGTTGAAGTGCCGAAAGCCCTGCTGGAAAACGAAGTGAACCGCCTGCGCGTTCAAGCCGTACAGCAGTTCGGTGGCAACATCAAACCTGAGCAACTGCCGGCCGAGCTGTTCGAAGAGCAAGCCAAGCGCCGCGTCGTGCTGGGTCTGATCGTCGCTGAAGTGGTCAAGCAGAACGAGCTGAAGCCAGACGAAGATCGCGTTCGCGAGCTGATCCAGGAAATGGCTTCGGCCTACCAGGAGCCTGAGCAGGTCGTGGCTTGGTACTACAAGAACGACCAGCAACTGAACGAAGTTCGTTCGGTTGTGCTGGAAGAACAAGTTGTAGATACTGTCCTGCAGAAAGCGACTGTGACCGACAAATCGGTCTCGTACGAAGAGGCTGTCAAACCAGCACAGGCACCTGCCGACGCTGAGTGATTTCCTCCTTCGTAGGAAAACCCCACAAGCCAGCCTTCGCGCTGGCTTGTGCGTATTCAAGCCACGACTATTTGGGAGTGAGTGCAGGACATGTCCCGCAATTCTTATATTCAGCAGAGCTCTGACATCCAGGCCGCAGGCGGCCTGGTCCCGATGGTTATCGAGCAGTCCGCCCGTGGCGAACGCGCCTATGACATTTACTCGCGCCTGTTGAAGGAGCGTGTGATCTTCCTAGTGGGTCCTGTAGAGGACTACATGGCCAACCTGGTTGTGGCGCAACTGCTGTTCCTTGAAGCGGAAAACCCGGACAAGGATATCCATCTCTACATCAACTCCCCAGGCGGGTCGGTGACTGCCGGTATGTCGATCTACGACACCATGCAGTTCATCAAGCCGGACGTCTCGACTATCTGCATTGGCCAGGCCTGCAGCATGGGCGCCTTCCTGTTGGCGGCCGGTGCCGCTGGCAAGCGCCACTGCCTGCCAAACTCGCGGGTGATGATTCACCAGCCGCTGGGTGGCTTCCAGGGTCAGGCGACCGATATCGAGATCCACGCCCAGGAAATTCTCAGCATCAAGGCGCGCCTGAATGAGCTGCTGGCTCATCACACGGGCCAGGAGCTGGAAACCATCAAGCGTGATACCGAGCGCGACAACTTCATGAGCGCCTCGCGCGCAGCCGAGTACGGCCTGATCGACTCGGTCTACGACAAGCGGCAACTGGTGTCCTGATCCCGGGTCCCCAGAGCAGGTAGGCGCGGAAAGCGCCTACCTGCGGACTTGAAAAAGCCCGCAATTGCCTTCATCTTGTGTTGCAAGCCTACCGGATTGGATCGATCGAATGACTGACACCCGTAACGGCGAGGACAACGGCAAATTGCTCTATTGCTCCTTCTGCGGCAAAAGCCAGCATGAAGTGCGCAAGTTGATTGCCGGCCCCTCGGTATTTATCTGCGACGAGTGCGTCGACCTGTGCAATGACATCATCCGTGAGGAGGTGCAGGAAGCCCAGGCCGAAAGCAGTGCGCATAAATTGCCTTCGCCGAAAGAAATCAGCGGCATCCTGGACCAGTACGTCATTGGTCAGGAGCGTGCGAAAAAGGTTCTGGCTGTAGCGGTATACAACCACTACAAGCGCCTGAATCAACGTGACAAAAAGGGCGACGAGGTTGAACTGGGCAAGAGCAACATCCTGCTCATCGGCCCAACGGGTTCGGGCAAGACCTTGCTCGCTGAAACCCTCGCTCGTCTGCTGAATGTGCCCTTCACCATCGCTGACGCTACCACGCTGACCGAAGCCGGTTATGTGGGCGAAGACGTTGAGAACATCATTCAGAAGTTGCTGCAAAAGTGTGATTACGACGTAGAGAAAGCCCAGATGGGTATTGTCTACATCGATGAAATCGACAAGATTTCGCGCAAGTCCGATAACCCGTCGATTACTCGTGATGTTTCGGGTGAAGGCGTGCAGCAGGCCTTGCTCAAGCTGATCGAAGGCACCGTTGCTTCGGTTCCACCACAAGGTGGCCGCAAGCATCCGCAGCAGGAATTCCTGCAGGTCGATACGCGCAACATCCTGTTCATCTGTGGTGGTGCATTCTCCGGTCTGGAGAAGGTCATCCAGCAGCGCTCTACTCGCGGCGGTATCGGCTTTGGTGCTGAAGTCCGTAGCAAGGAAGAGGGCAAGAAGGTTGGCGAGTCGCTGCGTGAAGTCGAGCCGGACGATCTGGTCAAGTTCGGTCTGATTCCTGAGTTCGTGGGTCGTCTGCCGGTCCTGGCAACGCTTGACGAGCTGGATGAAGCCGCATTGATGCAAATTCTGACCGAGCCGAAGAACGCCTTGACCAAGCAATATGGCAAGTTGTTCGAGATGGAAGGTGTGGATCTCGAGTTCCGCAGCGATGCGCTCAAATCGGTTGCCCGCAAGGCACTGGAGCGCAAGACCGGTGCTCGTGGCCTGCGTTCGATCCTGGAAGGCATTCTGCTCGACACCATGTACGAGATTCCTTCGCAGAAGGATGTCAGCAAGGTGGTTATCGATGAGAGCGTCATCGAGGGTACTTCGCAGCCGCTGCTGATCTACGAGAACAGCGAGCCGCAAGCCAAAGCCGCGCCAGACGCCTGAGTCCGGCAACGCAGCGAAACATGCAAGGGGCCTACGGGCCCCTTTGCTTTTCCTGTTGCAGAGCTTGTTTTTTTCCGGGGCTGCCCCCACATTAACCCCAAGCTCAAATTTCCATCGGATTACGGCCATATGGCCGCTGTAGAGGCGAAATCATGAAGACAACCCTCGACTTGCCTCTTTTGCCATTGCGCGATGTCGTTGTTTACCCGCACATGGTCATCCCGCTGTTCGTGGGACGTGAAAAGTCGATCGAGGCCCTTGAGGCCGCGATGACAGGTGAGAAGCAAATCCTTTTGCTGGCTCAGAAGAACCCCGCCGATGATGATCCGGGTGAAGACGCCCTCTATCGCGTCGGCACCATCGCTACCGTCCTCCAGTTGCTGAAACTGCCCGATGGCACCGTCAAGGTGCTGGTCGAAGGCGAGCAGCGTGGTTCGGTCGAGCGCTTTGTCGAGGTAGACGGTCATATCCGCGCTGATGTCGCCCTGATCGATGAGGTCGATGCGGCTGATCGCGAGTCCGAAGTTTTCGTCCGCAGTCTGCTTTCCCAGTTCGAACAATATGTGCAGTTGGGCAAGAAGGTCCCGGCTGAAGTACTGTCTTCGCTCAACAGCATCGATGAGCCGGGCCGCCTGGTCGATACCATGGCCGCCCACATGGCGCTGAAGATCGAGCAGAAGCAGGAAATTCTCGAAATCATCGACCTGGCCGCCCGCGTTGAGCATGTGCTCGCGTTGCTGGATGCCGAGATCGATCTGCTGCAGGTCGAGAAGCGCATTCGTGGCCGCGTCAAGAAACAGATGGAGCGTAGCCAGCGCGAGTACTACCTGAATGAGCAGATGAAGGCCATTCAGAAAGAGCTGGGTGATGGCGACGAAGGCCACAATGAAATCGAGGAACTGAAGAAGCGCCTCGAGGCTGCAGGCCTGCCGAAAGACGCGTACACCAAGGCTCAGGCCGAGCTGAACAAGCTCAAGCAGATGTCGCCGATGTCGGCTGAGGCTACCGTGGTGCGTTCGTACCTCGACTGGCTGGTGCAAGTGCCGTGGAAGGCCCAGAGCAAGGTCCGTCTTGATCTGGCCAAGGCCGAAGAAATTCTCGATGCCGACCACTACGGGCTGGATGAGGTCAAGGAGCGCATCCTTGAGTACCTCGCCGTGCAGAAGCGCGTGAAGAAAATTCGCGGTCCTGTGCTGTGCCTGGTGGGTCCGCCCGGTGTCGGCAAGACGTCGCTGGCTGAGTCCATCGCCAGCGCCACCAACCGCAAGTTCGTGCGCATGGCCTTGGGTGGCGTGCGTGACGAGGCTGAAATTCGTGGCCACCGTCGCACTTATATCGGTTCGATGCCGGGCCGCCTGATCCAGAAGATGACCAAGGTTGGCGTACGCAACCCGCTGTTCCTGCTCGATGAAATCGACAAGATGGGCAGCGACATGCGTGGCGATCCGGCCTCCGCTCTGCTGGAAGTGCTCGATCCCGAGCAGAACCACAACTTCAACGACCACTATCTGGAAGTCGACTACGACCTTTCAGATGTGATGTTCCTGTGCACGTCCAACTCGATGAACATCCCGCCGGCGCTGCTCGACCGGATGGAAGTGATCCGTCTGCCGGGCTACACCGAAGACGAGAAGATCAACATCGCGGTCAAGTACCTGCTGCCGAAGCAGATCAAGGCCAACGGTCTGAAGAAGGCCGAGCTGGAAGTCGACGTGGCGGCGATCCGCGACATCGTTCGCTACTACACCCGTGAAGCCGGTGTGCGTGGCCTGGAGCGCCAGATTGCCAAGATCTGCCGCAAGGTGGTCAAGGAGCACGCAGGGCAGAAACAGGTTGGGGTCAAGGTCGGCAGTGACCGCCTGGAACACTTCCTGGGTGTGCGCAAGTTCCGTTACGGCCTTGCCGAGCAGCAGGATCAGGTAGGCCAGGTCACCGGGCTGGCCTGGACCCAGGTGGGCGGCGAGTTGCTGACTATTGAAGCTGCCGTGGTACCGGGCAAAGGTCAGCTGATCAAGACCGGTTCGCTGGGTGATGTGATGGTCGAGTCGATCACCGCCGCGCAAACCGTGGTTCGCAGCCGGGCGAAGAGCCTGGGGATTCCCGCGGACTTCCACGAGAAGCGCGACACCCATATCCACATGCCTGAAGGTGCGACGCCCAAAGACGGTCCGAGTGCCGGTGTCGGCATGTGCACAGCCCTGGTTTCCGCGCTGACGCAGATTCCGGTGCGTGCTGATGTCGCCATGACAGGTGAAATCACGCTGCGTGGTCAGGTGCTGGCGATTGGTGGTTTGAAGGAGAAATTGCTCGCTGCTCACCGTGGTGGAATCAAGACAGTCATCATTCCGGAAGAGAACGTTCGTGATCTGAAAGAAATTCCTGACAATATTAAGCAGGATCTTCAGATTAAACCTGTCAAATGGATTGACGAAGTCCTCCAAATTGCGCTGCAATACGCCCCGGAGCCCTTGCCGGATGTGGCTCCTGAGATTGTCGCCAAGGATGAAAAACGCGACAGTGATTCCAAGGAACGAATCAGCACACATTAGTAAGTATTTAGCGGGGTGGCCTCGCTGACCGTTTTCAAGGTCCTTGTCGTAAAAGGCACTTAAGTGTCACAGGCCACTCGGCAGTTGTTTAAGCTTTTCCATTACATAGTTAGAAACAAACTCAATAGAGATATAAGGGGACTTAGAGTGAACAAGTCGGAACTGATTGACGCTATCGCTGCATCTGCTGATATCCCGAAAGCTGTTGCCGGCCGTGCGCTGGATGCAGTCATCGAATCTGTCACTGGCGCCCTGAAGGACGGTGACTCGGTGGTTCTGGTAGGTTTCGGTACCTTCTCGGTAACCGATCGTCCTGCTCGTACCGGCCGCAACCCGCAAACCGGCAAGACTCTGGAAATCCCTGCTGCCAAGAAGCCTGGCTTCAAGGCCGGCAAGGCGCTGAAAGAAGCCGTCAACTAAGACGTTCTCTTCAGGTTTTCGCCTGGCTGGAATGGCCCTCGCGGCCAGCCCGCTTGTGAAGCACGAGCGATCAACAATTCGCCTGCTTCGCGCGTTACGAGAAGGCGCATCCCCGGATGCGCCTTTCTTCTATCAGGACTCTACCCACGCTCCGCGGTTGTGCTTTTGACACAGCCGTTTCTGGGGGACGCATGCTGCAGAATATCAGGGACAATTCACAAGGTTGGATTGCCAAGACCATCATCGGTGTCATCGTGGTACTGATGGCGCTGACCGGCTTTGACGCCATCTTCCAGGCCGTCAACCACAACAAGGATGCTGCCAAGGTCAACGGTGACACCATCAGCCAGAACGAGCTGAGCCAGGCTGTCGATACGCAACGTCGGCAACTGATGCAACGACTGGGCAAGGACTTCGACGCCTCCCTGCTTGACGACAAGATGCTGCGCGAAGCTGCGCTCAAGGGCTTGATCGAGCGGCAACTGCTGCTTCAGGGCGCCCGCGATGCCAAGTTCTCCTTCTCCGAAGCCGCGCTGGATCAGGTGATCCTGCAAACGCCCGAGTTCCAGGCGGACGGCAAGTTCAGCCCCGAGCGTTTCGATCAGGTCATTCGTCAACTGGGCTATGGCCGTCTGCAGTTCCGCGAAATGCTCGCTCAGGAAATGCTGATTGGCCAACTGCGCGCTGGTCTGGCGGGCAGTGGTTTCGTTACCGACTCGCAAGTTGAAGCGTTCGCTCGCCTCGAAAAGCAGACCCGTGATTTCGCTTCGCTGACCTTCAAGGCCGACCCTGCAGCGAGCAAGGTCACCGATGAACAGATCAAGGCGCATTACGACGAGCACGCCAAGGAGTTCATGAGCCCGGACCAGGTGGTCATCGACTACATCGAGCTGAAGAAGTCTGCGTACTTCGATCAGGTCAATGTCGACGAAAACGAGCTTCAGGATCTGTACCAGAAAGAAATCGCCAACCTCGCCGAACAGCGCCATGCCGCGCACATTCTGGTGGAAGTCAACGACAAGCAGGACGAGGCCAAGGCCAAGGCCCGCATCGAAGAAATCCAGCAGCGTCTGGCCAAGGGTGAAGACTTCGCGGCGCTGGCCAAGGAGTTCTCGCAGGATCCTGGCTCGGCCAACAGCGGTGGTGACCTGGGTTACGCCGGCAAGGGCGTCTACGATCCAGCCTTCGAAGACGCGCTGTATGCGTTGAACAAGGGGCAGGTTTCCGCGCCTGTGCGTACCGAGTTCGGCTTCCACCTGATCAAGCTGGTGGATGTGCAGGCGCCAGAAGTGCCGACCTTCGCCAGTCTGAAGGACAAGCTGAGCCGCGAGCTGAAGACCCAGCAGGTCGAGCAGCGCTTTGTTGAAGTCACCAAGCAACTGGAAGACTCGGCGTTCGAAGCCTCTGACCTGGCCCAACCGGCACAGGACCTGGGCTTGAAAGTGCAGACCTCGCAGCCTTTCGGTCGTGAAGGTGGCGACGGCATTGCTGCCAATCGTCAAGTGATCCAGGCAGCGTTCAGCCCGGAAGTGCTGGACGAGGGCTCCAACAGCTCGGCTATCGAGCTGGACCCGGAAACCATCGTGGTTATCCGTGCCAAGGAGCATCGCAAGCCTGAGCAACTGCCATTGGAAGCCGTTTCCGATGCCATCCGTGCTCACCTGGCTCGCGAGCAGGCCACTGCCGCGCTGAAAGCCAAGACCGACGCCCTGATGGCTGGCCTGAGCGATGGCAAGATCGCTTACCAGCCGGTGCAGGACGGTCAGGCGTGGAAGGTCCAGGAAGCGGTCTCCCGCAGCCAGGACGGTATCGATCCGGTTGCTCTGCAGGCGCTGTTCCGCATGAGCAAGCCTGAGGCCAAGGACAAGCCGGTTTACTCCAGCGTCATCCTGGCTGACGGTAGTGTCGTCGTGCTGCGCCTGAACGGCGTCAACGAAGGCACTGCGGCGAGCGAAGAGGAGAAGGGCCAGTACCGCCGCTACCTCGCTTCCCGTGCCGGCCAGCAGGACTTCGCGGCTTACCGCAAGCAGCTGGAAGCCAACGCGGAAATCACGCGTTACTGAGTGCTGTCGCGCTATTGAAAAAGGCCGCTGATGCGGCCTTTTTCATGTCTGCGGAACATGCAGCGCGTGCCCCGATTGGGTATTTACGGGCAAAAGAAAAGGCCGCATCAGCGGCCTTTTCCGTTCCCGGAGAATTACTCCGAGATGTCGCCCATGGCAGTGGTATTGAAGCCACCGTCCACGTACATGATTTCACCGCTGACACCCGACGCCAGGTCGGAGCAGAGGAACGCGCCGGCGTTGCCGACTTCCTCGATGGTGACATTGCGGCGCAGTGGGGTCTGCGCTTCGTTGGCGGCCAGCATTTTGCGGAAGCTCTTGATGCCGGAAGCCGCCAGGGTGCGGATCGGGCCGGCGGAAATGGCGTTGACGCGAGTGCCTTCCGGGCCGAGGCTGCCGGCCAGGTAGCGTACACCGGCTTCCAGGCTGGCTTTGGCCATGCCCATGACGTTGTAGTTCGGCATGGTGCGCTCGGCGCCCAGGTACGACAGGGTCAGCAGGCTGCCATTGCGGCCTTTCATCAGTTCACGACCGGCCTTGGCCAGGGCGACGAAGCTGTAGGCGCTGATATCGTGGGCGATGCGGAAGCCTTCGCGGGTGGTGACTTCGGTGAAGTCGCCGTTGAGCTGGTCGCCCGGCGCGAAGCCTACGGAGTGCACGATGCAGTCCAGGCCGTCCCACTTCTTGCTCAGAGCTTCGAAGACGCTGGCGATGTCGTCATCGTTGGCAACGTCACAAGGGAAGCACAGCTCTGGGTTGGAGCCCCAACCAGCGGCGAACTCTTCGACGCGGGCCTTGAGCTTTTCGTTCTGGTAGGTGAAGGCGAGTTCTGCACCCTCGCGATGCATGGCGGCAGCGATGCCGGATGCGATGGACAGCTTGCTTGCGACACCGACGATCAGTACGCGCTTACCAGCGAGAAAACCCATGTGTTGTTCCTCATTCAGGTTATATCGACAGCTGTGGGAGCCAGGAAAGCGGCCTCCAGCAACTGCTGTGTGTAGGGATGTTGTGGTTCGGCGAAAATACCCGCAGCCGGGCCTTGTTCCACCACCTGACCCTGCTTGACCACCATCAGTTGGTGGCTCAGCACCTTGACCACCGCCAGATCGTGGCTGATGAACAGGTAAGTCAGGTTGTACTTGGTCTGCAGCGCACGCAGCAGTTCCACCACCTGGCGCTGAACGGTCCGGTCGAGCGCCGAAGTGGGCTCGTCCAGCAGTATCAGCGCCGGTTTCAATACCAGTGCACGGGCAATGGCAATCCTTTGTCGCTGGCCTCCGGAAAACTCGTGAGGGTAGCGGTGCCGGGTTTCCGGGTCCAGACCTACTTCCCTCAGTGCCTCCATGATGGCTTCTTCCTGTTCCGCCTCCGTGCCTATCCGATGAATGCGCAGGCCCTCTCCGACGATGTCACCCACGCACATGCGCGGGCTCAGGCTGCCGAAGGGGTCCTGGAAGACCACCTGCATCTGCCGCCGCAGCGGCCGCACCTGTTGTTGCGTCATGCAGTCCAAGGCCTGGCCCTCGAAGCGGATGGCGCCCTTGCTGGCGATCAACCGCAGGATTGCCAGACCCAGCGTAGACTTGCCGGAACCACTTTCGCCCACGATGCCCAGGGTCTGACCCTGAGGCAGGCTGAAGTTGATGCCGTCCACTGCCTTGACGTAATCGACGGTCTTGCGCAGGAACCCCTTCTTGATCGGGAACCAGACGCGCAGGTCCTCGACCTCCAGCAGCGGCGGGCCAACCGGGTTGGCGGCAGGCGTGCCGGTAGGCTCGGCGCCGAGCAGCATTTGCGTATACGGATGCTGCGGAGCGCGAAACAGTTCGT
Source organism: Pseudomonas sp. 5P_5.1_Bac1 (assembly GCF_025466015.1). Taxonomy (NCBI): domain Bacteria; kingdom Pseudomonadati; phylum Pseudomonadota; class Gammaproteobacteria; order Pseudomonadales; family Pseudomonadaceae; genus Pseudomonas; species Pseudomonas sp. 5P_5.1_Bac1. The sequence continues at coordinate 33,049 of NZ_JANLNX010000014.1, forward strand.
CACACGACGCCTGTTCGACGATGCAACCGCGCTGCATGACACATACGCGGTGTGCAATTCTTTTCACCAGGTTCAAATCGTGACTGATCAGTAACAGCGCCATGCCCAGCTTTGCCTGCAAACGCTTGAGCAATTCGAGGATTTTCAGTTGGACGGTGACGTCCAGGGCAGTGGTCGGCTCATCGGCGATCAGCAGTTCCGGCTCGTTGGCCAGGGCCATGGCGATCATCACCCGTTGCCGCTGGCCACCGGACAGCTCGTGGGGCAGGGCCTTGAGGCGCTTGGCCGGCTCGGGAATGCCGACCAGCTCCAGCAATTCCAGGGTCCGCGCGGTCGCTTCCTTGCCACGCAGCCCCTTGTGCAGCATGAGCACTTCGTTGATCTGCTTCTCGATGTTGTGCAGCGGGTTCAGCGAGGTCATCGGTTCCTGGAAGATCATCGCGATGCGGTTGCCACGGATGTGGCGCATCTTCTTCTCATCCAGGTGCAGCAGGTCCTGGCCCTCGTAGCGAATGCTCCCGGAGGGGTGGCGTGCCAGCGGGTAGGGCAGCAGGCGCAGGATCGAGTGCGCGGTGACCGACTTGCCCGAGCCGCTTTCGCCGACCAGGGCAAGGGTCTCGCCGCGGCGGATATCGAAGCTGATGTTTTCCACCACCCGTTGCTGCTGCGAGCCGGTGACGAACTCGACGGCAAGGTCGCGTACTTCGATCAAGGTGTCCTTGTTCATTTCATTTCCTCGGGTCGAAGGCATCGCGGGCGGACTCGCCGATGAATACCAGCAGGCTGAGCATCACGGCCAGGACGGCGAAGGCGCTGATACCGAGCCAGGGCGCCTGCAGGTTGGACTTGCCCTGGGATACCAACTCGCCCAGGGATGGCGAGCCGGCCGGCAGGCCGAAGCCGAGGAAGTCCAGTGCGGTCAGGGTGCCAATGGCGCCAGTGAGAATGAAGGGCATGAAGGTCATGGTCGAGACCATGGCGTTCGGCAGGATGTGCCGGTACATGATTGCGGCGTTCTGCATGCCCAGTGCCCGCGCGGCGCGGACATATTCCAGATTGCGTCCGCGCAGGAACTCGGCGCGGACCACGTCCACCAGGCTCATCCAGGAGAACAGCAGCATGATCCCCAGCAACCACCAGAAGTTGGGCTGGACGAAGCTGGCGAGAATGATCAGCAGGTAGAGCACCGGCAGGCCTGACCAGATTTCCAGGAAGCGCTGCCCGGCTAGGTCCACCCAGCCGCCATAGAAGCCCTGCAATGCACCGGCAATCACGCCGATGATGGAGCTGAGAATGGTCAGGGTCAGGGCGAACAGCACCGAGATGCGGAAGCCGTAGATCACTCGCGCCAGCACATCGCGGCCCTGGTCGTCGGTGCCCAGCCAGTTCTGCGCGGACGGCGGGGCGGGCGCCGGGACTTTCAGGTCGTAGTTGATGCTCTGGTAGCTGAACGGGATCGGAGCCCAAAGCACCCAGCTCTGCTTCTTCTCCAGCAGGTCGCGGATGTACGGGCTCTTGTAGTTGGCTTCCAGCGGGAATTCGCCGCCGAAGGTGGTTTCCGGGTAGCGCTTGAACGCCGGGAAATAGAACTCGCCGTCGTAGCGCACGACCAGCGGTTTGTCGTTGGCGATCAGCTCGGCGCCGAGGCTCAGTCCGAACAGGATCAGGAACAGCCACAGTGACCACCAGCCGCGGCGGTTGGCCTTGAAGCGCTCGAAGCGGCGGCGATTGAGAGGGGACAGGTTCATCTCATTGCTCCCGGCTTTCGAAGTCGATACGTGGGTCGACCAGGGTGTACGTCAGGTCGCCGATCAGTTTCACCACCAGGCCGAGCAGGGTGAAGATGAACAGTGTGCCGAACACCACCGGGTAATCGCGGTTGATAGCGGCCTCGAAGCTCATCAGGCCCAGGCCGTCGAGGGAGAAGATCACCTCGACCAGCAGCGAGCCGGTGAAGAAGATGCCGATGAAGGCCGAAGGGAAGCCGGCGATCACCAGCAGCATGGCGTTGCGGAACACATGGCCATAGAGCACGCGGTTCGGCGTCAGGCCCTTGGCCTTGGCGGTGACCACGTACTGCTTGTTGATCTCGTCGAGGAAGCTGTTCTTGGTCAGCAGGGTCATGGTGGCGAAGTTGCCGATGACCAGCGCAGTGACCGGCAGTGCCAGGTGCCAGAAGTAATCGATGATCTTGCCGGTGGTGCTCAGCTCGTCGAAGTTGCTCGACGTCAGCCCCCGTAGCGGGAACCAGTCCAGGTAGCTGCCGCCGGCGAACACGACGATCAGCAGGATGGCGAACAGGAACGCGGGAATGGCGTAGCCGACGATGATCGCCGAACTGGTCCAGACGTCGAAGTGGCTGCCGTGGCGGGTGGCCTTGGCGATGCCCAGAGGGATCGACACCAGGTACATGATCAGCGTGCTCCACAGCCCGAGGGAAATGGACACCGGCATCTTCTCGGCGATCAGGTCGACCACCTTGGCGTCGCGGAAGAAGCTGTCGCCGAAGTCCAGGCGGGCGTAATTCTTGATCATGATCCACAGGCGTTCCGGCGCCGGCTTGTCGAAGCCGTACATGCGCTCGATTTCCTGGATCAGGGCCGGGTCGAGGCCCTGCGCGCCGCGGTAGTTGGAGCCGGCAACCGAGACTTCCGCACCGCCGCCGGCGATGCGGCTAGTGGCGCCCTCGAAGCCTTCGAGCTTGGCGATCATCTGTTCCACCGGGCCGCCGGGTGCGGCCTGGATGATGACGAAGTTTATGATCAGGATGCCGAGCAGGGTGGGAATGATCAGCAGCAGGCGCCGCAGGATGTAAGCCAGCATGTCACTGCTCCCCGTTCGCGGATGCCGCATCACTCGGCGGTGTGACCGGGATGGCCGGCTTCACCTCTGGCTTGATCCACCAGGTCGTGATGCCGATATCGTACTTGGGCGGCGTTTCCGGGTGGCCGATATGGTTCCAGTAGGCCACGCGCCAGGTCTTGATGTGCCAGTTGGGGACAACGTAGAAGCCCCACAGCAGCACGCGATCTAGGGCGCGGGTGTGGGCCACCAGGCTCTGCCGCGAGTCGGCGTTGATCAGCGACTCCACCAGGCTGTCGACGGCAGGGTCCTTGAGCCCCATGAAGTTGCGGCTGCCGGGGTTGTCGGCGCTGCTGCTCTGCCAGAACTCACGCTGTTCGTTGCCCGGCGAGTTGGACTGCGGGAAGCCGCCGACGATCATGTCGAAGTCCCGCGAGCGCAGGCGGTTGATGTATTCCGCGACGTCGACCCGGCGGATGTTCAGGGTGATGCCGAGGTCGGCGAGATTGCGTTTGTAGGGCAGCAGGATCCGTTCGAACTCGGTCTGCGCCAACAGGAATTCGATGGTCAGCGGCTTGCCCTGGGCATCGACCATCTTGTCGTTCTCGATACGCCAGCCGGCCTCCTGCAGCAGCTTGTAGGCCTGGCGCTGCTGTTCGCGGATCATCCCACTGCCGTCGGTTACCGGGTTTTTGAAGGCTTCGCTGAACACCTGTTCGGGGACTTTCCCACGCAACGGCTCAAGGATTTTCAGCTCTTCCGGGCCCGGCAGGCCGCTGGCGGCCATTTCGGAGTTCTCGAAGTAGCTGCCGGTGCGGGTGTAGGCGCCGTTGAACAGTTGCTTGTTGGTCCACTCGAAGTCGAGCAGCAGGCTCAGTGCCTGACGAACCCGCACATCCTGGAATACCGGGCGGCGCAGGTTGAAGACGAAGCCTTGCATGCCGGTCGGAGTGCCGTTGAGGATTTCTTCGCGGATCAGGCGTTTTTCCCGCACCGCCGGAATGTTGTAGGCGGTGGCCCAGTTCTTCGCGCTGGTTTCGAACCAGTAGTCGAACTGGCCGGCCTTGAGCGCTTCGAGGGCGACGGTGTTGTCGCGGAAGTAGTCGACGGTGATGGTGTCGAAATTGTAGAAGCCGCGGTTGATGGGCAGGTCCTTGCCCCAGTAGTCCTTGTCGCGCACAAGGCGGATCGTGCGGCCGGCTTTTACGTCGGCGACACGGTACGGACCGCTGCCGACCGGGACTTCCAGGCCGCTCTTGGTGAAGTCACGGCCTTCCCACCAGTGTTTCGGCAGGACGGGCAGTTGGCCGAGGATCAGCGGCAGCTCGCGGTTGTTGCTGTGCTTGAACTTGAACAGCACCCGCAGCGGGTCTTCGGCGACGACTTCCGCCACGTCGGCGTAATAGCCGCGATACATGGGGGCGCCGTTCTTGATCAGGGTGTTGAAGGTGAACACGACATCTTCCGCGCGGATCGGCTTGCCGTCGTGAAAGCGCGCTTCGGGGCGCAGGTAGAAGCGTACCCAACTGTTGTCCGGGGCTTTCTCGATCTGTCGTGCGACCAGTCCGTATTCGGTGAAGGGTTCGTCGAGGCTGGCGCGGGCGAGGGTGTCGTAGATCAGCTCGATGTTGTCTGCCGGGACGCCCTTGCTGATGAACGGATTGAGGCTGTCGAAGCCGCCAAAGCCGTTCTGGCGGAACGTGCCGCCTTTGGGGGCGTCGGGGTTTACGTAGTCGAAATGCTTGAAGTTCGCCGGGTACTTCGGCGCTTCGTTGTACAGGGTCACGGCGTGCTGCGGCGCGGCCAGGGTCGACAGGCTCAGGCTGGCCAGCAGCAGGCCGCCGAGCAACTGGCGCAGACGAGGCATTGGCATCATTGGGCGTTCTCCGAAGGCGTGAGCCACCAACTATTCAGCCCGAGGGTGTAGGGCGGCGTGGCGACGAAGGCGAACCGGTTGCGGTAGGCCAGGCGGTGATAGTCGAGGTACCAGTTGGGAATCATGTAGTGCTGCCAGAGCAGTACGCGGTCGAGGGCGCGGGCGGCGGCCACCTGGTCATCGCGGCTCTGGGCGGCGAGCAGGGCTTCGAGCAGGTGGTCGACCACCGGGCTGCTCACGCCAGCGTAGTTCTTGCTGCCTTTGGTCGTCGCCTGGCTGGAGTGAAAGTACTGCCACTGTTCCAGGCCCGGGCTGAGGGTCTGGGTCAGGGTCATCAGGATCATGTCGAAGTCGAACTGATCCAGTCGCTGTTTGTACTGGGCGCGGTCGACCGTGCGCAGGCGTGCGTCGATGCCGATGCTGGCGAGGTTTTCCACGTAGGGCTGGAGGATGCGTTCCAGGTTCGGGTTGACCAGCAGGACTTCAATTTTCAGTGGTTGGCCGTTGCTGTTGAGCAGGCGCTGCCCGGACAGCTTCCAGCCCGCCTGGCCGAGTAGCTCCAGGGCCTGGCGCAGGTTGTCGCGGCCGATGCCTCGGCCGTCGGTGCGGCTGACGCTGTAGGGTTGGGTCAGCAGTGCGGCGGGAAGCTGGTCGCGGTAGGGCGCCAGCAGCAGCCACTCCTTGCCCACAGGCAGGCCTTCGGCGCTGAATTCGCTGTTGGGGTAGAAGCTGGTGGCGCGTCGATAGGCGTTGCTGAACAGCGCGCGGTTGGTCCATTCGAAATCCAGCATCAGGCCCAGCGCCTGGCGCACGCGGCGGTCGGCGAAGGCGGCGCGGCGGCTGTTCATGAACAGGCCTTGGGTCTGGGTCGGGATCTGGTGCTTGATCTGCGCCTGGATGACCTCGCCACGGCGCACGGCCGGGAAGTTGTAACCGTTGGCCCAGTTTTTCGCCTGGTGCTCAATGTAGATATCGAATTCGCCGGCCTTGAAGGCTTCGAAGGCCACATCGCTATCGCGGTAGAACTCGTACTCCACGCGGTCGAAGTTGTACTTGCCGCGGTTGACGGCGAGGTCCTTGCCCCACCAGTCCTTGACCCGCTCGAACACCAGGCGTCGCCCCGGCTGCACCTGGGTGATGCGATAGGGGCCGCTGCCCAGCGGCGGCTCGAAGGTAGTGGCCTTGAAGTCGCGGCCTTTCCAATAGTGCTGGGCGAGCACCGGCATCTCGCCCAGGCGCAGGATCAGCAAGGGGTTGCCGGCGCGCTTGAAGACGAAGCGAATGCGCTGCGGGTTGAGAATGTCGACCCGCTGCACTTCCTGAAGGTTGGTGCGGTAGATCGGGTGACCGTCCTTGAGCAGGGTGCGGTAGGAGAACGCGACGTCCGCCGCGGTGATGGGGCTGCCATCGTGAAAACGGGCTTCGGGGCGCAGGTTGAACACCACCCAACTGCGGTCCTCGCTGTACTCCACCGAGCGGGCGATCAGGCCGTAGCTGGACGTCGCCTCATCGCCGGAAGGGTCGTACTGGCCGGTGCCGACCATAAGGGTTTCGTTGAGCTCACTGACCCCGTACTGCAGGAAGTTCGGCGTGGTTACCGGACTGCTGCCCTTGAAGGTGTAGGGGTTGAGGGTATCGAAGGTGCCGAATGCCATGGCCCGCAAGGTGCCTCCCTTGGGAGCTTGCGGGTTGACCCAGTCGAAGTGGGTGAATCTGGCAGGGTACTTGAGCGTGCCGAACTGGGCGTAACCGTGACTTTCTGTGATGGTCGCGCCCGCGGGAAAGCTCAAGGCCAGGCTGAGTGACAGCAGGAGGGGACGTATCAAGTCGGCGATCCGATCCAGGCGGCTTGGGCTTTATTGTCCCTACAGTAACAGCTTGTATCAGCAGGAAAAAGGGCGCATCCCCAGACGTCAACGCACCGCTCCATGGCGGTGCGTTCCACTTAATGAGGCAGATAGACAGTGAGGGTCTGGCCGGGCTTCAGCGCCTGGCCGCTGCGCGGGTTCCAACGCTTGAGGTGCTGCATTTCCACGTTGAAGCGTTTGGCGACCAGATACAGCGAGTCACCCTTGCGAACCTTGTACTGGGTTGCGCGTTTTTTCGCATCAGCGGCGGAGAGTGAGGCGACCGTGGTGGCGGGCTGAGCGCCCTGCATGACCAGGGTCTGGCCGGGCTTGAGGCGGTTGCCGCTGAGCTTGTTCCAGCGCTGCAGGTCGTTGACGCTGACGCGGTTGGCCTTGGCGATGCTGCCCAGGCTGTCGCCGCGCTTGACCCGGTAGCGGGTGCTGCGGGCCGGTGCCGAGGCTTCCGCCAGGGCGGCTTCGAACACTGCGGATTTCGGCCGCAGGGTGAGCAGTTCTTCGGGTCTCATGTTCGACAGGCTGGTGGTGAGCAACTGCGCCTTGGCAGTGGGCACCAGCAGTTGCTGCGGACCGTCCACGGTCATGCGCTTCTTGAAGGCCGGGTTGAGCTGGAACAGTTCGTCTTCGTCGATCTCGGCCAGGGCCGCGACCCGGGACAGGTCAACACGGTCCTTGATCGCGACGGCTTCGAAATAGGGTTCGTTGGCGATCGGGTTGAGGTTCACTCCGTAGGCCTGCGGGGTCAGGACCACTTGCGACAGGGCCAGCAGCTTGGGCACGTAGTCGCGGGTTTCCTGAGGCAGGGGCAGGTTCCAGTAGTCGGTGGGCAGGCCGAGGCGCTCGTTGCGCTCGATGGCCCGGCTGACGGTGCCTTCACCCGCGTTGTAGGCCGCCAGGGCCAGCAGCCAGTCACCGTTGAACATGTCGTGCAGGCGGCCCAGGTAGTCGAGGGCGGCGTTGGTCGACGCGGTGATGTCGCGACGGCCGTCGTAGAAGTTGGTTTGACGCAGGTTGTAGTGGCGGCCGGTGGACGGGATGAACTGCCACAGCCCGACGGCGTGGGCGCGAGAGTAGGCCATGGGGTTGTAGGCGCTCTCGATGGCCGGCAGCAGTGCCAGTTCCAGCGGCATGTCGCGCTCTTCGAGGCGTTCGACGATGTAGTGGATGTACAGGCTGCCGCGATCACCCGCGGTTTCGAGGAAGGTCGGGTTGCTGGCGAACCACAGGCGCTGCTGCTCGATACGCGGGTTGACGTTGATGTCGTCCTGCAACTGGAAGCCCTGGCGAATGCGCTCCCAGACGTCCTGCGGCGCCTGCTCGACCGGCTTGGCCTGGACGAACACAGGCTTCTGCTTGATACGAGGCTGGACGTGCATGCGAACGCTTTCGGCGTCGCCCATTTGACTGGTGCTCTGGCAGCCCACGAGAGTGGCTGACAGGCCGAGCGCGATGGCCTGTGCCAGGCGCGTCAGGGCGACGGATTTGAAGGTTCTGCGGCAAGTGGACGACATTGGCTGGGATAAAGTTCCGGGCGAAAATGTCGGGCGATTCTAGAAAGCGCCCCACACTCGGTCAACCTTTCAGAACTGCACGGTCATCAAGCGGCAATCCTTAGAACGTATCCTTCCAGGCCCGCAAGCCAGCAAAAACAGCACTTGGCGTAGGGTTTATAGCCCCTGTCCGTTCGTCTGCTTTTTCTTTAACGGATGTTTCCCCGGTGCGTAAAAAGGGGTTGGTGAGCCTTTCCAGCGCGATGGTTGATGGCAACGTGATGCGATTTTCCGCACGCAAGCGGGTAACTTCCTCGAATCGCTGGGCAACATGCGGGTTTTCCGGCTCAACGGCGCGAGCGAAGCGCAGGTTGCTCAAGGTGTATTCATGAGCGCAGAAGACGAGGGTCGCCTCAGGCAGCGCCGCCAGCCGTTGCAGCGAGCCGTGCATTTGCACCGGCGTGCCTTCGAACATCCGGCCGCAGCCGGCGGCGAATAGCGTGTCGCCGCTGAACAGAAGGGGCGTTGGCGTGCGCTCGGTGAAATAGGCAATGTGTCCGAGGGTGTGGCCGGGTACCGCGAATACCTGGAAGTCCACGCCCAGCACCTGGACCTCGGCATTGTCCTCCAGGGCCACGTCGCGGGCCGGGATTTGCTCGTGGGCCGGGCCGCAGACCCGCGCGCCAGTGGCGGCCTTCAGCGCTTCGACACCGCCGACATGGTCATGGTGATGGTGGGTGATGAGGATGTCCTCGAGGCGCCAGTCCGGGTGGCTTTCCAGCCAGGCCAGCACGGGTGCCGCGTCGCCCGGGTCGACCACCGCGCAGCGACGACTGGCGGGATCCTGCAACAACCAGATGTAGTTGTCGCTGAAAGCGGGCAAGGCTTCTATCTGTATCATCGAGCGATTCGCCAAACGTGGGACAAGGGTGCATCTTAGTAGCTATGTGCTCTGTCGAGAACCTTCCAGGGAGATTGCAATGACCGATCAAGCCTTCGCCCAGGCCGATCCGGAGTGGCTCGAACTGATCAGCCAAGCCCGTGACTGGTTCGCCGGGCCCTTGGGGCAACTGATGCTCAAGGAGGAGCAACGTCTGCTGGAGGAAGAACTGGGGCGCTATTTCGGTGGCTACCTGGTGCATTACGGGCCCAGTGCCGAGCCGCCGCCGACTGCGCCGCAGGTGCAGCGTAATGTCCGTCTCGGCGCGCCGTTGCCCGGAGTGGAGATCGTCTGTGAGGAGCAGGCCTGGCCGCTCAGCGAGCATGCCGCCGATGTTGTCGTGTTGCAGCACGGGCTGGATTTCTGTCTGTCGCCCCACGGCCTGCTGCGTGAAGCGGCGAGCAGCGTGCGTCCTGGCGGTCACTTGCTGATCGTCGGGATCAATCCCTGGAGCAGTTGGGGCATGCGCCGGGTGTTCGCTCATGATGCGTTGCGCAAGGCGCGCTGCATCTCGCCTTCGCGGGTCGGCGACTGGCTTAACCTGCTGGGTTTCGCGCTGGAGAAACGCCGTTTCGGGTGCTATCGTCCGCCGCTTGCTTCGCCGGCCTGGCAAACCCGGTTGGCGGGGTGGGAGCGCGTTGCCGGGCGCTGGCAGAGTGCCGGTGGCGGGGTCTATCTGCTCGTGGCGCGCAAGATGGTGGTCGGCCTGCGGCCCCTGCGCCAGGCGCGTCGCGAACCGATGGGCAAGCTGCTGCCGCTGCCGCTGGCCAAGGTCAACCGCCAGTCTCCCCACCCCGAAGGCAGAACCTTCAACGATGAATAAGGCTGTACATGAGCGATAGCGTCGAGATCTACACCGATGGCGCCTGCAAGGGCAATCCTGGCCCTGGCGGCTGGGGCGTCCTGATGGTTTGCAAGGGCGTCGAGAAAGAGCTCTGGGGTGGCGAGCGCGACACCACCAACAACCGCATGGAGTTGATGGCGGCGATCAAGGGCCTGGAGGCATTGAATCGTGAATGCGAGGTGCGGCTGGTAACCGACTCGCAGTACGTCATGAAGGGCATCACCGAGTGGATGACCAACTGGAAGAAGCGCGGCTGGAAGACCGCCGCCAAGGAGCCGGTGAAGAACGCCGACCTCTGGAAGCTTCTCGATGAGCAGGTCAACCGGCATAAGGTCACGTGGCAATGGGTTCGCGGGCATATCGGCCATCACGGCAACGAGCGTGCCGATCAGTTGGCCAACCGCGGCGTTGACGAGGTACGCGGCGTTCGCTGACAAGCGCCGCCGATGAATCCGGGACGCGACGGCGAAGGTGGGGTAAGATTCGCCGCTTTGAGCAACACGGCAGGAGATCACCGACGTGGATTTGCAAAACAACAGGTCGGTCGTCCTCGATACCGAGACCACCGGTATGCCGGTCACCGACGGTCACCGGATCATCGAGATCGGCTGCGTCGAACTGGTTGGCCGACGGCTGACCGGGCGTCACTTCCACGTTTACCTGCAGGCGGACCGTGACAGCGACGAGGGCGCCATCGGCGTCCACGGCATCACCGACGAATTCCTCAAGGACAAGCCGCGCTTCGCCGAAGTCGCCGACGAATTCTTCGAGTTCATCCAGGGTGCGCGGCTGATCATCCACAACGCGGCGTTCGACGTTGGCTTCATCAACAACGAATTCGCCCTGCTCGGCCAGCAAGACCGCGCCGACATTTCCCAGCATTGCGAAATCCTCGACACCCTGGTGATGGCGCGTGGTCGCCACCCGGGCCAGCGCAACAGCCTCGACGCGCTTTGCAAACGCTACGGCGTCGACAACTCGGGCCGTGAACTGCACGGCGCGTTGCTCGACTCCGAGTTGCTCGCCGATGTCTTCCTGACCATGACCGGTGGCCAGACCAGCCTTTCGCTGGCGGGCCACGATGGTGAAGGCGAGGGCGGGTCTGACCAGGGCAGCGAGATTCGCCGTTTGCCGGCCACACGCCAGGCGGGACGAATCATCCGCGCCAGCGCCGCTGAGCTGGAAGGCCACATGGCGCGTCTTGGCGCCGTCGCTAAGTCAGCGGGCGGCCCCGCCCTCTGGCAGCAACTGGCCGAGGCCAACTGAGGCATTTTCCGCGCGCCATGGCGGCAACCTTCTACCCTGAGATGAACGGCCCACGGGGCCTGTCGCAGGAAGAAGGTAGCGCCGCCCATGTACAAGGACCTCAAGTTCCCCGTTCTTATCGTTCATCGTGACATCAAGGCCGACACCGTGGCCGGCGACCGCGTGCGCGGCATCGCTCAAGAACTCGCGCAAGACGGTTTCACTATCCTCAGCGCTACCGATTACGCCGAAGGCCGGCTGGTTGCCGCGACTCATCATGGCCTCGCTTGCATGCTGATCGCCGCCGAAGGGGCAGGCGAAAACACCCACCTGCTGCAGAACATGGTCGAGCTGATCCGCCTGGCGCGCTCACGTGCGCCGCATTTGCCGATTTTCGCCCTCGGTGAGCAGGTCACCCTGGAAAATGCCCCGGCCGATGCCATGAGCGAACTGAACCAGTTGCGCGGCATTCTCTACTTGTTCGAAGACACCGTGCCCTTTCTCGCCCGCCAGGTCGCGCGGGCGGCACACAATTACCTGGACGGTCTGCTGCCGCCGTTTTTCAAGGCGCTGGTGCAACACACTGCCCAGTCCAACTATTCCTGGCATACCCCGGGGCACGGTGGCGGGGTGGCTTACCGCAAGAGTCCGGTGGGGCAGGCGTTTCATCAGTTCTTTGGGGAAAATACCCTGCGCTCGGACCTCTCGGTATCGGTGCCGGAGCTGGGTTCCCTGCTGGATCACACCGGCCCCTTGGCGGAAGCGGAGGCCCGCGCGGCACGCAATTTCGGCGCCGACCATACCTTCTTCGTGATCAACGGCACCTCGACCGCGAACAAAATCGTCTGGCATTCCATGGTCGGTCGCGACGATCTGGTGCTGGTGGACCGCAACTGCCACAAGTCGGTGTTGCACGCGATCATCATGACCGGCGCCATTCCGTTGTACTTGTGCCCGGAGCGCAATGAACTGGGCATCATCGGGCCGATTCCGCTCAGCGAGTTCAGCGCCGAGTCGATCCGCGCGAAGATTCTCGCCAACCCGCTGGCCCGTGGGCGCGAGCCGCGGGTGAAGATGGCGGTGGTGACCAACTCCACCTATGACGGCCTGTGCTACAACGCCGAACTGATCAAGCAGACGCTTGGCAACAGCGTTGATGTGCTGCACTTCGACGAGGCCTGGTACGCCTATGCGGCCTTCCATGAATTCTTTGCCGGGCGCTACGCCATGGGCACATCGCGCGGCGCTGACAGCCCGCTGGTGTTCAGCACCCACTCAACCCACAAGCTGCTGGCGGCTTTCAGCCAGGCGTCGATGATCCATGTGCAGAACGGCGGCAGCCGGCAACTGGATCGTGATCGCTTCAACGAAGCGTTCATGATGCATATCTCTACCTCGCCGCAATACAGCATCCTCGCCTCGCTGGATGTGTCCTCGGCAATGATGGAGGGCCCGGCGGGCCGTTCGCTGCTTCAGGAAATGTTCGACGAGGCGCTGAGTTTTCGTCGGGCCCTGGCCAACCTGCGTGAGCACATTGATGTGCAGGATTGGTGGTTCAGTGTCTGGCAGCCGCCGCGGGTCGAGGGGATTCACCGCATCGCCACCGAGGACTGGTTGCTCGAACCCCAGGCGCAGTGGCACGGGTTTGGCGACGTCAGCGAGGACTATGTGCTGCTCGATCCGATCAAGGTAACGCTGGTCATGCCTGGCCTGGATGCGGGCGGCAGCCTTGATCGCCAGGGTATTCCCGCTGCGGTGGTCAGCAAGTTTCTCTGGGAGCGTGGGTTGGTGGTGGAGAAGACCGGGCTGTATTCCTTTCTGGTGCTGTTCTCGATGGGCATCACCAAGGGCAAGTGGAGCACGCTGCTCACTGAGCTGCTGGAGTTCAAGCGCAACTACGACGCCAACACCGACCTGCTGCAAAGCCTGCCCTGTGTCGCCGCTCAGGATACGCAGCGCTACCGCGGCATGGGCCTGCGTGACCTCTGCGATCAACTGCACGCCTGCTACCGCAGCAACGCCACCGCCAAACAGCTCAAGCGCCTCTACACCCGTCTGCCGGAGGTGGCGATGAAGCCCGCCGACGCCTACGACAAGCTGGTTCGCGGAGACGTCGAGGCGGTGCCCATCGATCAATTGTTAGGGCGTATTGCTGCGGTGATGCTGGTGCCTTATCCGCCGGGCATTCCGCTGATCATGCCGGGCGAGCGTTTCACCGAAGAAACCCGCTCGATCATCGACTATCTGGCCTTTGCCCGGGCGTTCGACAGCGGTTTTCCCGGCTTCGTTGCCGATGTGCACGGCTTGCAGCAACAGGAAGAGGGTCACGTCTACACCGTGGACTGCGTCAAGGAGTAGCGGACCCTGGCAACGGCCAGATGCTAGAATCCGCCGCTTGAATTCAGGAGGTAGACGCGTGCGCAAAGTGGCGATGGTAATGGCGGTGCTGGCCCTGGCCGGTTGTGACAACGATGCCGAGCGAGTGCACAAGCAGGTCGCCGAGCACCTGCAGAACCCCAAGACGGCCAAGTTCGCCAACGTGCGCTTCAACAAGCAGGGCGATATCTGTGGCCAGTTCCGCGGCAAGGACGACACCGGTACCTTCCTGCCGTATCGCAGTTATGTGGCGATCAAGGAAGGCACGGACTACCGCATCATCATTGACGAAACCGGCAGCGACCTGCGTATTCGTGAGATCTGCGGCGGCGCCGACCTTCAGCGCCGTGCCGATGCCCTGGCCGCCGAACCTGCTCCGCAAGGCTGGGACGTGGAAATCATTCAGGGCCCGAACATGGGTGCGCTCAGCGACATGACCGCGCGCCTGATCGAGAAGGGCATTCCTTCCTCGGTGGTCTACCGCGACGGCAAGCCAGTGGTGCTGTTGGGGCCTTTCGCAGACAAGGCCGAGGCTGAAGCCAGCAAAAACGATGTCATGGCACGCCTGGGTACCGATTCGGTGGTCATCCAGCACGACGCTCCTCGCTGAATCGCTATTGCGGCGCTCTGCGACCGGTACTTGCGCGTTTGTCGGGCTATGCTCTGGAAGAGGGGTTCCATCGACGAATGCAGCAACGGTGAGGAGGGGGCCATGTCCACGCTGGAGCGAGCCATTACGGTTGCAGCCCGGGCCCATGAAGGGCATTGGGATAAAGGGGGCGCCGCATACATCCTGCATCCATTGCGGGTGATGCTGCGGGTATCGACCACTGAACAGCGGATCGTCGCGGTGCTGCACGAAGTCCTGCAGGAGTCGCCCATGACCCTGTCGGATCTGGCGCGCGAGGGCTTCGCCCTGAAGATCCTTGCGGCGGTCCAGGCCCTTAGCCAGCGTAGCGACGAAAGCTATGAAGATTTCGTCGTCAGGGTCGGCTCCGATCCGCTGGCGCGGACGGTGAAGCTGGCGGACCTGGCCGACGAGAGCGATGCCTCGCGGATTGCCATCCCTGGCCCCGCCGACATCGCTCGTTTGCAGCGTTACCAGCAGGCCAGCGCCTACCTGCAGGCGCTGAACTGAGTTTCAGCCGCAGGCCTTGAGGTTCACCGGGCCGACGAACTCGTTGCCGCGGCCCATCACGCAGGCCACGCGCTGGTTGCGCTGAAGCTCCCAGGCCTGGGCGGGGTAGGTCTTGTTCCAGGCTTCATACAACTGCCGGTCCTGCTTGGAAAGGCGCAGGTTGTACTGCTTGCTCATGTAGAAATAAGTACGCGCGATCATTCCGCGAATGGAAGGCCGCGGCATGACCTTTTTCGCTTTGAAATCGACCTGGGTCAGGCATGAGCCATATTGCCCGGCCTGCTCCGGCAGCCAGCCGAAGCTGAAGTTGCTGCGGTCGCCATTCACCTCGCCGATGCTCGGCACCAGGTTATGCAGGTCGGCCTCGGCGCGCTGATAGACCGTATCGTTGCGTGAGCAATTCTTGCGCCCGCCATCCTGCCAGCATTGGCGCTGATGGCCGATCTGCCAGGCCGGAACGATATGTTCCCATTCAATGCGTGATGCCCGGTTGGCGTTCTTGCGCGGTACATAACCACAGCCGGCCAGGTCGACTTTGTTGCCGGTGTACTTGCAGCCGCAATAGAACTCGGTGGACTGCGGCGCATACAGGCGCCAGGCGACTTTCTTGGCTTCGGTAAAGGTGCGTGGTGCGTCGGCTTGGGCGCTGATACTGAACAACAGGCAGGTAGCTGCCAATACAGTGAATCTCATCCGGGTCAGTCTTCCTTCGGCACAGTCCAGAACAACTGCACACCGCCGTCATCACGGTGGGCGAGGGTAACGTTGTCGTTCTCGGCAATTTCTTCGAGCAGGGTTTCCCAGTCGGAGGTCGATTCATGTTCGAGGCGGAAGATCAGTGCGGCCCTGGCGCGCTGCGCGGTAGGTGCGTTGATGATTTTCTGGATCCGGACGCCCAGTTGCTCATAGCTGCTGACAGACATGGATGCTGAGGATGAGGTGGCCACGAAAGTGTTTCCCTTGTTTTTGCTGTATGCGCATACAGTATTTTACTGTAAGGCATTTCGCAACAGATCGTCAGTTAAAGAGCGCATGTGACCGCGCCGCGCCATGTTTGCTGCGCAGTGGTGAAAATAAATTCAAGAGTGTTTTCGAGGGTCGGCTGTTCTTCGCGGAACTGGCCTTCGGATGGCTCTTTGCGGGGTTGGAACTCGGCTTCAGTTTCGGAAAGCCGAACGCTTGTAACAAATTGTTCGGTTTTCCGACCGGGTTGAGCGACAATTCCGAAACTCTCGTGCCTGCCTCACGCGTTTCGGCGAATTTGACAAGGCCACATTGCATTCGCATAGTTGGCTATCGCAAACGTTTGCTATCTCATAAAAATCACAACCTATCGCAGCCGGTGTGCAGACCGGCGGAACTGAAAGCATGGCAACCATTAAAGATGTAGCGGCGCTGGCCGGTATTTCCTACACCACCGTGTCCCACGTGCTGAACAAGACCCGGCCGGTCAGCGAGCCTGTACGACTGAAAGTCGAGGCGGCAATCGCTGAACTCGACTACGTGCCCAGCGCCGTGGCGCGCTCACTCAAGGCCCGGAGCACGGCCACCATCGGCCTGCTGGTGCCCAATAGCGTCAACCCGTATTTTGCCGAGCTTGCCCGTGGCATCGAGGATGCCTGCGAGCGTAACGGTTATTGCGTGATCCTCTGCAACTCCGATGACAACCCGCAAAAGCAGCGCAGCTACCTCCGCGTGTTGCTGGAAAAACGCGTCGACGGCCTGGTCGTCGCTTCAGTGGGTGAGGAGCGTGACCTGCTCGACAGCCTGGCCTCCGTGCGCACGCCAATGGTGATCGTTGACCGCGCGCTGGACGGCGTGGATGCCGATCTGGTGCGGATCGATCATGAGCAGGGCGCTTATCTGGCGACTCGCCATCTGCTTGATTTGGGGCATGTAGATATTGCCTGTATCAATGGCCCGGCCAATACCAGCGTCGCCAAATTGCGCCTTGCGGGTTTTCGTCGAGCCCTGCGGGAGGCGGGTGTAGGGCTGCGTGACGGGCGGGTACTAGATGGTGACTTCACCAGTCTTGGCGGGTATGAGGCCGCGGCCCAATTGCTGAGTCGGGACCGGCCTACTGCCATTTTCGCCGCTAACGATTTGATGGGTATAGGTGTGTTGCGAGCAGCCGCGGAGCGCAGCATCAGTGTCCCCGGCGAGCTGTCGGTGATTGGATTCGACGATATCCAGATGTGCCCGTACGTGTATCCGGCACTGACCACTGTCGGGCAGTCCATTCGCGAGCTGGGGGAAATGGCTGCGGCGTTACTGCTGCGGCGTATTGTTGGGTCGGGTTCTGCGGCATTGGAGCAGCGCATCATTGCGCCGAAAATCGTTCTGCGCGAGTCGACCGGGCCGAGTCCGGACTTGTTCAGTGGTTGAGGGCTTGTCATGCACGCGAAGGTAGTAGTGGTCGGAAGTCTCAACATGGATCTGGTCGCGCGTGCTGAGCGCCTGCCGCGAGCGGGCGAGACGCTGGCGGGGGAGTCGTTCGAGACGGTGCCAGGCGGCAAGGGCGCCAATCAGGCGGTAGCGGCGGCGCGGCTGGGTGCGTCGGTGGCGATGGTCGGTTGTGTTGGTGACGATGCCTATGGCCAACAGTTGCGCGGTGCGTTGCTGACGGAGGGCATTGACTGTCTGGCGGTGGAGGTGGCGGCCGGTGTGTCCAGTGGTGTTGCCCTGATCATGGTGGATGCGGCCAGCCAGAACACCATTGTTGTTATCGCTGGGGGCAATGGCCGGCTGCTGCCGGTCTCGGTCCAGCGTTTCGAGGCTTTATTACGCGACGCTGAGGTGATTGTTTGCCAGATGGAGGTCCCGCCGCAGACGGTTGAGTATGTGCTGGCGCGCGGGCGTGCATTGGGGAAGGCGGTGATTCTCAATCCGGCTCCGGTCAAAGGCCCCTTGCCGGTGGAGTGGTTCGCCACTATCGACTACCTGATTCCGAATGAAAGCGAGGCGTCGGCGTTGACCGGCTTGCCGGTGGACGACCTGCCGTCGGCACAAGCGGCGGCCGATCACCTTATCGCGCTCGGCGCGGGCAAGGTCATCGTCACTCTTGGGGCGCAGGGTGCGCTGCTCGTCAGCGGGGAGGGCAGTGAGCATTTTCCCGCCCCGGTCGTGGCGGCGGTGGATACCACAGCGGCGGGGGATACCTTCGTTGGTGGTTTTGCCGCGGCATTGGCGCAGGGGCGGAGCGAGCGCGAGGCGATTGTCTTCGGTCAGCGGGCCGCAGCGATTTCCGTCACTCGTCCCGGCGCGCAACCGTCGATTCCTTCGCTGGCTGAGGTCGGGAATTTGTAACCTGGGTTACGGGTGCCCGGCAGCGGTGTCATGCCGGTAGCGTTCGAACACTTGGTCGACGAACCCGCGGGCGGCGTCGCTGCCCATTTCCTTGACCAGCAGGTCGAGTGCAATGAGGGTCAATTCTTCCGCTGTGCCCGGGCTGTAGGCGCTCTGGCCTTCGGGCCATTTCACCTTGATGTCGGCATCGATGCTGTGGCTGGTCATGGAGTTCTCGAAACGGCCCTTACTGTTGAGGGGGGAAACGCTGGGCCACTGGCGTTTCGGCAAGGCATGGTCGCACGCCTTCAGTTAATCATGTCCGCTCGCGCGCGGCTCTGCGACTTAGGCATAACGATGGCGGCGTGGCAAACTAACGGTATTTTCGCTGGCAGGAAAGCACTATGCAGATCGACCTGAACGACCCGAACCAGTTCACTCTGGAGCAGGTGCGCCAATTGATCGCCAGTGGCAACGGCGCGATCCACAATCAACTGCGGGTCGATCGTGCCGGGCATGCCTGGCTCTCCAATGTGGTGGGTGGCGCGCAACTTGATGGTCTGTTGTTTCGTCTGGAAACCTGGTCCGCCGGATCGGGTTGCGTAGGAAGTGTGGCTGCGGAGGACGAGCGTTGGGTTCAGCAGGTATTCAAGGCGCTGCGGGACAACTGGCCTAAGCCCGCAAGCGACTACATCGACCTGTACTGAGAGCTGTCATGGCGCAAAATCCGGACACTATTGGCATTTCCCCTTCAAGAACGAGTCAGGCAGACTGACCCGCTTTGCAACAACTGGCATCAAGTGCTGTCGGATCCGGCAGCATTCCCGTATCCCTAAGGAGGATTCATGTTCCCCATGCGTGCATCATTGGTGAGCCTGCTGGCTGCCGTCATTCTGGTCGGTTGCAGCAGTGGTGGCACTGCGTCGAAAGCGCCTGAAGTTGCTGCTGCACCTAATCTGGACGGTCGTTGTGAGGCCAGTGGCGCAGCATTCGCCGTGGGCAAGCCGGCTTCTGCCGAGCTGCTGGAGCAGGCGCGCAAGGCGAGCGGCGCGCAGTTGGCCCGCGTGCTCAAGCCGGACGATGCCGTGACGCTTGAGTACCGCTCCGAGCGCTTGAACCTTCATGCTGATGAAAAAGGGGTGATTGCTCGCGTCAATTGCGGCTGATCCCGAATTGCGGACACAAAAAACCCGTCGCAAGCGACGGGTTTTTCAATTCGGCAGAGTTATTACTCTGGACGAACCTGTGCAGCCTGCATGCCCTTCTGGCCTTTTTCGGCTACGAAGGATACGGTCTGACCTTCTTTCAGCGACTTGAAGCCGTCGCTTTCGATGGCCTTGAAGTGTACGAACAAGTCGTCGCCGCCACCTTGTGGAGTGATGAAGCCGAAGCCTTTTTCATCGTTGAACCATTTGACAGTGCCGGTTTGGCGATTGGACATGGGTGTATCTCCAGGAATCTTGATTTTTTTCAGTAGTGCGGTGTCGCCGAGAGCCACAGGGTGCACCCCGACATCATAGTCTAATTCTCAGCGTGTGGTGACTTTTAGCTTCAGCTAATGCTGATCTGGCGCAAATATTTGAAAGAATCGGCCTCATTACTTCGGCGCGCATGCCGTTTTCACGGCGTTTTGGGCGCGGCTGATCAATTGCGGGTCCACGCCAGTCTTGCTATCCAGTTGCAGGATTTCCTCGGTGGTAAAGTTCTTCTCGATGGCATTTGCGCCACATTTGCAGTGCTGATCGGCTTGCGTGAGGCTGACTCCCTGCCCTTTAGCAGCCTCTACGCATTGGTCCATGTAGTCGCCTTTCTTGCCAGCGGGCCACGAACCGGCATTGGCCCCCACAGGAAGCATCATGGCTCCGGCGGCAGCCAGGGCCAGAAGAGTCTGAAATCGCATAACCAGGCACTCCTTGGTAATCGGGTCTCATGAAGAGTAGGTCGCTTCAGTCACTCTGAGCGGAAAAAATCCGCAGGAGTTCACTCCCGAGGTCTTTTTCCAAATATTTCCGCTTGTTGGCTGTCCAGTTCGTCGTCTGCGCTGATGCTTGTGCTAGCATGCCGGGCGCGGGATAGCTGAACGCTTGCCCCGCATTTATTTCTGTTCCAGTCACTCTGGTTCGTTCCCCTGGCAGGCATCCGACTTCTGCCACTGTGAGGCAGGCTTTCCGTCAGGAAAGACAGGGGCGAATCGCGTACTGGCTCATCCCAACCCACGTGACCTTTGGTAGGGGTCACCACTAGGAGAGGAGGCGCCATGCCCGTAATTACTCTTCCCGATGGCAGTCAACGTACGTTCGACAAGGCGGTTACCGTCGCTGAGGTCGCCGCATCCATTGGTGCCGGTCTGGCCAAGGCTACTGTGGCCGGCAAGGTCGACGGCAAGCTGGTCGACGCGTGCGACCTGATCGAACACGATGCCCGTCTGCAAATCATTACGCCCAAGGACGAAGAGGGGCTGGAAATCATTCGCCACTCGTGCGCCCACCTGGTCGGCCATGCGGTCAAGCAGTTGTACCCGACGGCAAAAATGGTGATCGGTCCGGTCATCGACGAAGGCTTCTATTACGACATTGCGTACGAGCGTCCCTTCACGCCTGAAGATATGGCGGCGATCGAACAGCGTATGCAGCAGTTGATCGACACCGACTACGACGTCATCAAGAGGGTCACCCCGCGTGCCGAGGTGATCGAAGTGTTCAAGGCTCGCGGCGAAGACTACAAGCTGCGCCTGGTCGAGGACATGCCGAATGAACAGGCCATGGGCCTGTACTACCACGAAGAATACGTCGACATGTGCCGTGGCCCGCACGTGCCGAATACACGCTTCCTCAAGTCGTTCAAGCTGACCAAGCTGTCTGGCGCCTACTGGCGCGGTGATGCCAAGAACGAACAGCTGCAGCGCGTCTATGGCACTGCCTGGGCGGACAAGAAGCAGCTGGCGGCGTACATCCAGCGTATTGAAGAAGCCGAAAAGCGCGATCACCGCAAGATCGGCAAGCGCCTCGGCTTGTTCCATCTCCAGGAAGAAGCGCCGGGCATGGTGTTCTGGCACCCGAACGGCTGGACCCTGTACCAGGTTCTGGAGCAGTACATGCGCCAGATCCAGCGTGAAAACGGTTATCTGGAGATCAAGACGCCGCAAGTGGTTGATCGCAGCCTGTGGGAAAAGTCCGGTCACTGGGCCAACTACGCCGACAACATGTTCACCACTCAGTCGGAAAACCGCGATTACGCGGTCAAGCCGATGAACTGCCCGTGCCACGTGCAGGTGTTCAACCAGGGTCTGAAAAGCTACCGTGAGCTGCCGCTGCGCCTGGCCGAATTCGGTGCTTGCCACCGTAACGAGCCCTCGGGTGCACTGCATGGCATCATGCGCGTGCGTGGCTTTACCCAGGATGACGCGCATATTTTCTGCACCGAAGAGCAGATGCAGACCGAATCGGCGGCATTCATCAAGCTGACGATGGACGTCTATTCCGACTTCGGCTTCCAGGACATTCAGCTCAAGCTGTCCACTCGTCCGGAAAAACGTGTTGGCTCCGACGAGCTGTGGGATCGTGCCGAGGCTGCGCTGGCCGCCGCGCTGGACAACGCTGGCCTGCCGTTTGATCTGCAGCCGGGCGAAGGTGCTTTCTACGGTCCGAAGATCGAGTTCTCGCTCAAGGATTGCCTGGGTCGTGTCTGGCAGTGCGGTACGCTGCAACTGGACTTCAACCTGCCGATCCGCCTGGGCGCGGAGTACGTTTCCGAAGACAACGGTCGCAAACATCCCGTCATGTTGCACCGAGCCATTCTCGGTTCGTTCGAGCGCTTCGTCGGTATTCTCATCGAGCACTATGAAGGTGCGTTCCCGGCTTGGCTCGCGCCAACCCAGGCGGTGATCATGAACATCACCGACAAGCAGGCCGAATTCGCTCAAAAAGTGGAAAAAACCCTCACTGAAAGCGGATTCCGTGCCAAGTCTGACTTGAGAAATGAGAAGATCGGCTTTAAAATCCGCGAGCATACCTTGCTCAAGGTTCCCTATCTCTTGGTTATCGGAGATCGGGAAGTCGAAACGCAAACTGTCGCTGTGCGTACCCGTGAAGGTGCTGACCTGGGCTCTATGCCCGTCGCACAGTTCGCGGACTTGCTTGCGCAAGCGGTTTCCCGGCGTGGTCGCCAAGATTCGGAGTAATTACTATTAAGCGTGAAATGAGACAGGATAAACGAACTGCACCGAAGGCCCCGATCAACGAGAATATCTCGGCACGCGAGGTTCGGTTAATTGGTGCTGACGGCGAGCAGATTGGCATCGTCTCGATTGATGAAGCGCTTCGTATCGCTGAAGAAGCGAAGCTGGATCTGGTAGAAATTTCTGCAGACGCGGTACCGCCCGTCTGCAAGGTCATGGACTACGGCAAGCACCTCTTCGAGAAGAAGAAGCAAGCCAACGAGGCCAAGAAAAACCAGAAGCAGATTCAGATTAAAGAAATCAAGTTTCGTCCAGGGACGGAAGAAGGGGATTACCAGGTAAAACTACGCAACCTGGTACGTTTCCTTAGTGATGGGGACAAGGCCAAGATTTCCTTGAGATTTCGTGGTCGTGAGATGGCTCACCAGGAGCTGGGCATGGAACTGTTGAAGCGGGTCGAGGTTGACCTTGCCGAATACGGTACCGTTGAGCAGCATCCGAAGATGGAAGGACGCCAACTTATGATGGTCATCGCCCCCAAGAAAAAGAAATAACCACCAGGGCACGGCAGGCCTTGCGGTTATGTTTATCCACTGAATGCGGAGTATCCGAACATGCCAAAAATGAAAACCAAAAGCGGTGCCGCGAAGCGTTTCCTGAAAACTGCTTCCGGCTTCAAGCACAAGCACGCTTTCAAGAGCCACATCCTGACCAAAATGTCGACCAAGCGTAAACGTCAACTGCGTGGTAGCAGCTTGCTGCACCCGTCGGACGTTGCAAAAGTCGAGCGCATGCTGCGCGTACGTTAATTTCGGTCAAAGATAGAGGAAGTTACTCATGGCTCGTGTAAAGCGTGGCGTCATCGCTCGTAAGCGTCACAAGAAAATTCTGAAACTGGCTAAAGGTTACTACGGTGCACGCTCGCGCGTATTCCGTGTTGCCAAGCAAGCGGTCATCAAGGCAGGCCAATACGCCTACCGCGACCGTCGTCAGAAAAAACGTCAGTTCCGCGCTCTGTGGATCGCCCGTATCAACGCTGGTGCTCGTATCAACGGTCTGTCCTACAGCCGTCTGATCGCCGGTCTGAAAAAGGCGTCCATCGAGATCGACCGTAAGGTTCTGGCTGATCTGGCAGTGAACGAAAAAGCGGCGTTTGCTGCGATTGTCGAGAAAGCTAAAGCCGTTCTGGCTTAAGTACCCACGACAATCATTCGCCGCTGAATCCGGCGGCGAATGTTAAACGTCATAAATAGGGGAAGAGCCTGTAAGCTCTTCCCCTATTTCGTATCTGGAGTCTGTACATGGAAAACCTGGATGCGCTGGTCTCTCAAGCCCTGGAGGCTGTGGAGCGCGCCGAAGACATCAATGCCCTGGAGCAGATCCGGGTTCAATTCCTTGGCAAGAAAGGCGAGCTGACCCAGGTGATGAAGACCCTGGGCAACCTGCCTGCTGAAGAGCGTCCGAAAGTCGGCGCCCTGATCAACGATGCCAAGGAACGCGTTACCGAAGTGCTCAATGCGCGCAAGACCGCCTTCGAAGAAGCCGAGCTCAGCGCTCGCCTGGCGGCTGAGTGCATTGACGTGACCTTGCCGGGCCGTGGCCAGACCTCCGGTGGTTTGCACCCGATCACCCGTACCCTCGAGCGCATCGAGCAGTTCTTCACCCATATCGGCTACGGCATTGCCGAAGGCCCTGAGGTCGAAGACGACTATCACAACTTCGAAGCGCTCAACATTCCCGGCCACCACCCGGCGCGGGCAATGCATGACACCTTCTATTTCAATGCGAACATGCTGCTGCGTACCCACACCTCGCCGGTGCAGGTGCGGACCATGGAGTCCTCGCAGCCGCCAATTCGTATCGTCTGCCCGGGCCGCGTCTATCGTTGCGACTCGGACCTGACACACTCGCCGATGTTCCACCAGGTCGAAGGCCTGCTGGTCGATCGCGACATCAATTTCGCCGATCTCAAAGGCACCATCGAAGAGTTCCTGCGGGTGTTCTTCGAAAAAGAACTGGCGGTACGTTTCCGCCCTTCGTTCTTCCCCTTCACCGAGCCTTCGGCTGAAGTCGATATCCAGTGCGTGATGTGCAGTGGCAAAGGCTGCCGCGTCTGCAAGCAGACGGGCTGGCTGGAAGTCATGGGTTGCGGCATGGTTCACCCGAACGTGCTGCGCATGTCTGGCATCGACCCCGAAGAGTTCTCGGGCTTCGCCTTCGGCATGGGCGCCGAGCGCCTGGCCATGCTGCGTTACGGCGTCAATGATTTGCGCCTGTTCTTCGACAACGACTTGCGGTTCCTTGCGCAATTTCGCTAGGTCGCGCACCCGTAACGAATCTTTCAGGAGAGCAGGATGAAATTCAGTGAAAAATGGCTGCGCGGTTGGGTCAACCCGCAGGTTTCCCGTGACGAGCTGGTAGCTCGCCTGTCGATGGCCGGACTTGAGGTCGACAGCGTGACTCCGGCCGCTGGCCAATTCAGCGGTATCGTGGTGGGCGAGGTGCTGAGCACCGAGCAGCACCCGGATGCCGACAAGCTGCGCGTTTGCCAGGTGAGCAACGGCAGTGAAACCTTCCAGGTCGTGTGCGGTGCACCAAACGTGCGCCCAGGCCTGAAAATCCCGTTCGCCATGATCGGCGCCGAACTGCCTGGCGACTTCAAGATCAAGAAGGCCAAACTGCGCGGCGTCGAGTCCAACGGCATGCTGTGCTCGGCTTCCGAACTGCAGATCAGCGACGACAATGACGGTCTACTGGAACTGGCGGCTGAGGCTCCGGTTGGTCAGGACATTCGTGAATACCTGGACCTGGATGACGCCAGCATCGAGGTCGACCTGACCCCGAACCGTGGTGATTGTCTTTCCCTGGCGGGTCTGGCACGTGAAGTTGGCGCGCTGTATGCCGCTCCGGTCACCCGTCCAGTCGTTCCTGTTGTGGCGGCGGTCCATGATGTGGTCCGTCCGGTCGACGTGCTGGCGCCAGCCGCTTGCCCACGTTACCTGGGGCGAGTGATTCGCAACGTCGACCTGTCGCGTCCGACCCCGCTGTGGATGGTTGAACGCCTGCGTCGCGCCGACGTTCGCAGCATCGACGCCGCTGTCGACATCACCAACTACGTGATGCTCGAGCTGGGTCAGCCGCTGCACGCTTTCGATCTCGCCGAAATCAACGGTGGCATTCGCGTGCGCATGGCTGAAGAGGGTGAGAAGCTGGTTCTGCTGGATGGTCAGGAAGTCACCTTGCGTGCCGACACCCTGGTCATCGCAGACCACAGCCGTGCCCTGGCCATCGCGGGTGTGATGGGTGGCGAGCACAGCGGCGTGTCCGCTACAACGCGTGACATTTTCCTGGAAAGTGCGTTCTTCGAGCCGATTTCGGTTGCTGGCAAGGCTCGTTCCTATGGCCTGCACACCGATGCCTCGCACCGTTACGAGCGCGGCGTTGACTCGCAACTGGCTCGCGAAGCCATGGAGCGTGCGACTGGCCTGCTGCTTGAAATCGTCGGTGGTGAAGCCGGCCCGGTCATCGAGACACTGAGCGAGCAGCACCTGCCACAGGTTGCGCCGATCACTCTGCGTGCCGAGCGGGTGACCCAGATGCTGGGCATGGAAATGCCTGATGCTGAAGTTGAGCAACTGCTCAACGCGCTGGGCCTGAAAACCACCGCCGGAGAAGGGCAGTGGCAGGTCGAAGTGCCAAGTCACCGCTTTGATATCAGCCTGGAAGTCGACCTGATCGAAGAGCTGGGTCGCCTGTACGGTTACAACCGCCTGCCGGTTCGCTACCCGCAAGCGCGTCTTGCTCCGCAGGCTCGCGCGGAGTCCCGCAGCGAGCTGCCAATCTTGCGCCGTCTGTTGGTTGCCCGTGGCTATCAAGAAGCGATCACCTATAGCTTCATCGATCCGAAGCTGTTCGAACTTTTCAGCCCTGGCGTCGAGCCGCTGCTGCTGGCCAACCCGATCTCCAACGACATGGCGGCCATGCGTGCGTCCCTGTGGCCGGGTCTGGTCAAGGCGTTGCAGCACAACCTGAACCGCCAGCAGGATCGCGTGCGTCTGTTCGAGAGCGGTCTGCGTTTCGTTGGTCAGCTCGACGGTCTGCAACAGCAGCCGATGCTGGCAGGTGTGGTGTGCGGTAGTCGCCTGCCGGAAGGTTGGGCAAATGGTCGCGATGGCATTGATTTCTTCGACGTGAAAGCGGATGTGGAAGCGCTGCTGAGCTCGTCGGGTTCGTTGGGTGACTTCACCTTCGTTGCCGGCAAGCATCCTGCGCTGCATCCTGGCCAGACCGCACGCATCGAGCGCAATGGTCATGAAGTGGGTTATCTGGGTGCGCTGCATCCTGAGCTGGTCAAGACTCTCGGCCTGGACCGTACTGTCTACGTCTTCGAGCTGGTGCTGGATGAAGTAGTGGAAGGGCGACTGCCGAAATTCCACGAACTGTCCAAGTTCCCGGAAGTGCGTCGTGACTTGGCCCTGGTGGCTGGTCGTGATGTGGCGTCGAATGCCGTCCTGGAAGTTATCCGTGATAACGCGGGTGAGTGGCTCACGGACCTCAGGCTGTTTGATGTCTATCAGGGTAAAGGTATTGATCCTGATAGAAAAAGCCTGGCCGTCGGCTTGACCTGGCAGCATCCATCGCGCACTCTTAACGACGATGAGGTGAATGCCACTACCCAGAATATCCTCACCTCGCTCGAACAAAGGTTGAACACCACGTTAAGGAAATAGCGGATGGGTGCTCTGACGAAAGCTGAGATGGCAGAACGGCTGTACGAGGAGCTGGGCCTGAACAAGCGAGAGGCCAAGGAATTGGTCGAGCTGTTCTTTGAGGAAATCAGGCACGCTCTTGAAGACAACGAGCAGGTCAAATTGTCCGGTTTCGGCAATTTCGACCTGCGCGACAAGCGCCAGCGTCCGGGACGCAACCCCAAAACGGGTGAAGAAATCCCGATCACTGCACGTCGCGTCGTCACCTTTCGTCCAGGGCAGAAGCTGAAGGCCCGGGTTGAGGCTTATGCTGGAACCAAGCCATAACGACGAACTCCCGCCTATCCCGGGAAAACGCTACTTCACCATTGGTGAGGTGAGTGAGCTTTGTGCGGTAAAACCGCACGTGCTGCGTTACTGGGAGCAGGAGTTTCCTCAGCTCAACCCGGTCAAGCGCCGTGGAAACCGTCGCTATTATCAGCGCCAGGATGTGCTGATGATCCGTCAGATCCGCGCCTTGCTGTACGACCAGGGTTTCACCATCGGCGGTGCGCGTTTGCGGCTGTCCAGTGATGAGGCCAAGGACGACACCACCCAATACAAACAACTGATCCGGCAGATGATTGCCGAGCTGGAAGATGTACTGGTGGTTCTGAAGAAGTAATCCTGAGTTGAATGCGGAAGGTGTTGTGAAAAATAATCCTTCCAAAATTCAAAAGCTTAAGGTAGATTCTTCAACGTTCTCAGCAATATCGAGAGCATCGTCGGGGCGTAGCGCAGCCCGGTAGCGCACTTGCATGGGGTGCAAGGGGTCGAGTGTTCGAATCACTCCGTCCCGACCAAAATACCTCAATAAAAAGGCCAGTTCTTATCGAACTGGCCTTTTTGTTTTCAGAGACTTTGTGAGCCTGAGCCGTTTCAGCGTTAGCCAAGAACCTTGACGAATTCTCCGACGACCTTGTAACTCGACAGCAAATCATCCTTCAACTCGATCGTTTCGAACGTCGTGTCGTAAGACCTGGGGATCAACAAGATCCTGCTGTGGCGCCAGCCACTTTCATCCTCTGCTTTGACGCTCTGGTACTCCTTGACGGTGTAGTGAGCGCCACCCGCTTCATCTTGCTGCTCCACCAGGACGATCTTGCCATTGCGGCTTCCGCCACTTTCCAGGCGAAACAGGCAAGTGGCCCCGTCCGCAATGATGGTGTTCATGGACTCGCCAACGACCGTGCAGGCGAAATAGCTGTCGTCTAGTCCGGGTTGTTCAACAACCTCAATCCATTTCTCTGGCTCGGCCTCTTGAGCCTCGCTGAAACCTCCAGCGGCGGCGTGCAGATTGTATAAAGGCACGGCGTTTACATAAGGAACCAGCGTCTCTGGTTTCTTGACCAGTTGGATCGGCTGGTGGGTCGGGACATGTTGTGCCAGGTAGTCGCGCAGGTCCTTATTGCATGCGTAAACGAACGTGCCCCTGATGCCACGGAGCATGATGGTTTTATAGATATTGAGGATGTATTTCTTCAGTGCGGCAGGGTGCTTGATGCCGTTCTTTCCGTTCTTGTCGAAGTACTGTTTTGCATCGATGGTGATTTCGCCGCGTTCTTTGTCGAAGCCGATCTCGTTTCCGAAAATGATTGCTGCGTAGTTCAGGTCATAGCCTTGGGTCGTATGGATGCAACCCACTTCCATTTCGGAGTTCTTGGCGTTGATCCAATCGGTGTTTTTGCTATTCCAGCGCAACTGGAAGCCTTCGATTTCGATATCGAACGCGTTGCTGTCTTTCTTCGACGCCCATGGCCAGGAGTAGCCAGCGATCAGTCGGGAGAGACCGAACTGGCGGTTTCTGTCCTGGGTAACCCGGATCATCTCGGCGATGCTGTCGAACAAGACCAGTTCGTAGTTCTTCGGAGAGAACAGGTTCCCCGCTGGCAGATCGACGTTCAACAGGTTGTTCAGAAACGTTACATACGGATTTCCCGCGCGAACACGGAACTGCGACACCAGTTTCTGAACTTGCGTCGTGCCAAGTGCTTTCAACTGGGCGAAGTCTTCAGCGTTGGCATCCGACGGTTTGACTGACTGGCTTTCGTCGTAGAAGAAGATGGCTTTGCCGGCTTGCTTGCAAACCCAATGCACTTCGCTGCACGTGTGCTTATCGAATCCCAGCGCTTCGGACGCTTTGTCGAATGCACCGAAGTACGAACCCAGATTGACCCGTTTGCGCAGGCGGTGGGACTCATCCACAAGGACAATGTCGTAGGCCTGATTGGCCAGCTCAGACGGGCCAATGACCATCTTGGGATCAAGCCCTGCAACGTTCTTGAAGGCTTTCTTCAGGGTCTGCCTGAACGACGCCATGGGCACGACCAGCGCCATTTTCGGCGTTCCAAAGCGCAGCTTCAGACGCACTAGCAGATCACGTAATTCGGCTTCTTCAGCATCGAAATCATGAAGATTCAGCCTGTCGACATCGGATTGAAGCAGCTTGAACAGGAAAATTGCCAGGATGGATTTTCCGGTTCCCGCGCCGCCCTGAATAATCAGGGTCTTGGTGTTTTCATCCAGCAGGGCATGAAGAATGCCGAGCAGCCCTTGGCGTTGATCGGACGAAAGTGATTTGTAGGGCGAGTATTTGAACAAGTCCGAGTTGTCGATGGACTCCAGGGAGTGTTGCACCAGACCGTCGCCACGCAGCTTGTTCCAGGTCTCCTTGAAGATCTCGGTGTACAGCTCGTTTCGCTGGTAGTAGTTGTGATCCACCAGACCCAGGTTGCTGTTGAGCAGCGAATACTTGCCGTCTGCGGCGATGTATTTGATCAGCGTGGACTCAATGTCGAGGGTCGCGGACTTGTTGAAGCGGTCACTGCTGATCAGGTGAACCGAGCGAAGCAGGTTTTTCTCGTCGTGCTTCAGGTGAGCATTCATTCGCGTGAGCGTATCGGTGGTTTCACCGATATACGCCTGCTTTCTAGCTTCGTCGCTGAGGATGTAGACCAGCGGCCAGTAGCCGGCCGCGTAGGCGTTGCCGCGGATGTCCTGTTCCAGGGCTTTTCGAGAGAAGGTGTAGCGGTGCACTTCAACAAGGTGTTTTGTACTCATAGCTCCGTGTACTTCTTGGCAGTTCCTTTGGCCTTGCTTACCGGGTACTTGCTGTCATTCAGTTTGATCTTGTCCAGGATAATCTGCTGCACGTCCAGGTCATATGCATCGGCCAGCAGCAGGGCATAGGCAAACACATCGGCCAACTCTTCCTTGACCTTCTCGACGTTCGCTTCTTCAGCGGACTTCCACAGGAAAACCTCCAGCAACTCGCTCGACTCGATGCTCAAGGCCAGCGCCAGATCCTTGGGGTTGTGGAATTTCTTCCAGTCCCGCGCATCACGGAACTCCCGCAGTTTTTTCAGTGCCTCTTCCATAATTCAGTCTTGCCGAGAGAGAAATGCGGCCATGATTGCTCACGAAACACAGCGAAACAAGGCTATGGGAAACGCTCGCCAGGATAATCCCGAGTTGACGCGTAGGCTTTTATGAATGAGCCTGTCTCCCGAATCACCCGTTTGCGCACCTTCAGCTTGCCCTCCTGTAATTTAGATAATATGTTAATAAAAAAATAACCCACCGGAGGCACCATGTTCCTGCCATCGAGCGAGCAGATTGGATTCGAACGCTGGTGCCACTCCTTGCGTAGCATCTGCGGCAATTTCAGTACCCTGCCTTCCAGTCTCACCCGTCACTTCATCGGCGAAATCCACAGCCAGACCATTGGCGCACTGGATACCGCGCACATCCGCACGAATGCCCGGTTGATCAGCCGCGAGCTGATCGGCGTCGACAGCGATGACAGTCATTGCTTCCTCATCTACCAACGCAGCGGTCGCCAGCGGATCCGCCAGGCCGGCATGGAAGTGGAACTGGGCCCGGAGGACATCGCGCTGGTGGACTCGGCGCGGTTGTTCGAGATCGAGCCGCTGGGGCTGGTGGAGAATGTCTCGGTGCATCTCTCCCGGGATATCGTCACTCGCCAGTTCAAGGGCGATAACCTCTTCGGAAAACTCTCACGAAATAATGTCTCCAGTCGCATGGTGCGCTCGCTGGTGCAGTCGATCGGCATGCTGGGTGACGGCGCCGCCAATGGTGAGGATGGCCAGGCGATCCAGAGTGCGCTGGTGAGTCTGGTGCTGCCGGCGATGTCGGGCCAGGCAGAAGGGCAGGAGCATCTGCTGCAGAGCAATAGCCTGTTTTCCACCGCCCTGAGACTGGTGGATGAGTCGCTGCAGGATATCGACCTCGGGCCGGCCTATCTTGCCGATCAGTTGCACACCTCGGTGCGCAGCCTTTACCGATTGTTCGAAGAGCACGGTGAAAGTGTGTCGCGCTATATCCTTCGCACGCGCTTGAGCAAAGTGGCCCATGACCTGTGCAGCCATCCCTTGCGCAGCCAGTCGATCACGCAGATCGCCTTCAAGTGGGGCTTTGTCGATGTGGCCCATTTCAGCCGGGCGTTCAAGCGTCAGTTCGATGTTTCGCCCCGCGATTACCGGGCCCATGCCTTTCAGGAGTGAGCCCTTCGTTACTGGCAGAAAATGCCAACTGGATTGGCGGTCACAGTCAAGCGCAGCCCTCCCGCAAAACTTCTAATACTCCTACATAGCGCAAGCTCTGCTATTGCGTGACCCGCGGGGGCGGCCTGCCTCGCGGGTTCATAAAAACAATAATGCGTCGCTGGAGTCCGAAACACATGAAAACCCTCTTTCTGCTGGCGGGTCTCCCGTTATTGCTGTCCTCCTTGCATGCCTCGGCTGTGGACAGCACGCACCCTGCCCAGGTCGATGCGAAACGCCTGACAAACGCCAATCTCGAACCCGGCAACTGGATGAGCCACGGTCGTACCTACGACGAGCAACGCTACAGCCCGCTCAATGCCGTCAACGACAAGAACGTCAGCCAACTCGGCATGGCCTGGACCACGCGCCTGGATATCGACAGCGGCACCGAAGCCACGCCGCTGGTGGTCGACGGAGTCATGTACACCACCGGCGCCTTCAGCATCGTCTATGCGATGAACGCGGCCACCGGCGAAATGCTGTGGAAATACGATCCGAAAGTCCCGCCCGAAAACCTCAGTCAGGGCTGCTGCGGTCCGGTCAACCGCGGTGTTGCGGTGTGGAACGGCAAGGTTTACGTCGGCAGCTTCGACGGTCGATTGATCGCTCTGGATGCAGCCAGCGGCAAGGAAGTCTGGTCGGTGGACACCATCCTCGACCGCTCCAAGAGCTACTCCATCACCGGCGCTCCGCGCATCGTCAAAGGCAAGGTGCTGATCGGCAACGGCGGCGCCGAGTTCGGCGTGCGCGGCTATGTCACCGCCTACGACGCCGAGACCGGCAAGGAAGCCTGGCGTTTCTACACCGTGCCGGGTGATCCGAAGCTGCCGCCGGAAAACCCGGCCATGGCCATGGCCCTCAAGACCTGGACCGGTGACGGCTGGGTGAAGTGGGGCGGTGGTGGCACGGCCTGGGACTCCATGGCCTACGACGCGGACCTCGATCTGCTGTACATCGGCACCGGCAACGGCTCGCCGTGGAACTACCAGTTCCGCAGCCAGGGCAAGGGCGACAACCTGTTCGTTTCGTCGATCCTGGCGCTGCGTCCGGACACCGGCGAATACGTCTGGCACTACCAGGTCACCCCGCAGGATCGCTGGGACTACACCGCGACCCAACACATGATCCTTGCCGACATCAAGGTCGACGGCCAGGTCCGCAAGGTGTTGATGCAGGCGCCGAAGAACGGCTTCTTCTATGTGCTGGACCGTACCAACGGCAAGCTGATCTCGGCGAAAAACTATGTGCCGGTGAACTGGGCCAGCGAGATCGACCTGAAGACCGGCCGCCCGGTGCTGACCGGTGCCGCGGACTACTCCAAGGAGCCGAAAGTCGTACAGCCAAGCTTCCTTGGCGGGCACAACTGGCACCCAATGTCCTATAGTCCCAACACCGGTTATGTCTACATCCCGGCCCAGCACACCCTGGCCGAGCTGAAGGCCGCGAAGGAGCCGATGTTCTTCCCGAACAAGTCGGTCTTGAACTTCGGACTGGACGTACCTGATCTGCCGGAAGATCCGAAGACCTTCAAGCAGATCCGCGATTCCTGGACCGGTGAGCTGATCGCCTGGGACCCGGTGAAGCAAGCGCCAGCCTGGAAGCAGGAATATGCCAGCGCCGGCAACGGCGGCACCTTGGCGACGGGCGGCAACCTGGTGTTCCAGGGCACTGCGGACGGCCGGGTGGTGGCCTACAGCGCCGACAAGGGCGAGAAACTCTGGGAGCATCGCGCCAACTCTGGCGTGATGGCCGGGCCGATTACCTACACCGTGGGCAACGACCAATATGTGGCGTTTTCCGTAGGTTGGGGTGGGATTCTTCCGCTGCTGACGGGCTCGCTGACCAACAAGGCCAAGGTGCAGTCGGAATCGCGGATTATCGCCTTCAAGCTCGGGGCGAAGGGCGAATTGCCGCCGCCGCGTCAGGCGCCGGTGTTCCCCAATGTTGACCTGGAGCTGACGGCGACCCCCGAGCAACTGGTTCAGGCACGCAGCATGTTCAACGGCCTGTGCGCGGGTTGCCATGGCCTCAATGCGGTCGCTGGCGGCGTGGTCCCGGACCTGCGCTACCTGACCAAGGACAAGCACGCGGCCTTCCCGGCGTTCGTCAGCGGTGCGTTGATCCAGCGCGGCATGCCGAACTTCTCCGACATCCTCAAGCGTGAGGACATGGAGTTGATCCGCCAGTACCTGGTCAAGCGCACCCATGACCTGCAGGCCGACCTGAAAGCCAGCGCCGCGCAGTAAACCCACCGTCACCGAACCCGCCTTGGTGGCCCCTGAAAAGGGGCCGCCCGGGACTCTTCACGCCAACAAAAACAACAACGAGAGTTCACCATGAAGATCATCAGCCCCTCGACCCTCACGGCCGGCCTGGCTCTGTTCGGCGTTTCCCTGTTCGCCCAGGCCGACGTCAAGCCTGACCCGGGCGACTACACCGCGCTGCCCAAGGGCACCGACGTGGTCGTGCTCTATCAGCAGAACCCGCGCGGCGACAAGGTCTACTCCGGCGGCAAGAAAGTCGCCGACGACCTCGACCTGGACATGACCGTCGGCGTCCTGCGTCTGATCCACTTCACCGATTTCTTCGGCACCGGATACACCTGGGACCCGCAGATCGTCATCCCCTTCGGCCAGCAGGACATCGGCGCCAGCCACAGCAAAACCTCGGGCCTGGGCGACATCACCTTCGGCGGCACCCTGTGGACCATCGGCGACCTGGAGCGCAACGAGCACCTCGGCTGGTCGGTGTTCTTCACCGCGCCAACCGGCAGCGACAAGAACCAGGGCTTCGCTCTTAGCAACAACCGCTGGGCCGTGGACTTCCAGGTGGGCTACATCAAGGGCCTGACCGACAAGATCAGTTGGGACGTGATCGCCGAAGCCGAGTTCTATGACGACCAGCGCTCCACCGACGCGAAAAAGGACACCCTGCTGCAACTGCACAACCACCTGCGCTACAACTTCACCCAGGACACTTATGCCGCCATCAGCTACCGCCACAACTGGGGCGCGCGCGAAACCCTCGACGGCCAGACCCTGGCCACCAGCCGCAACAACGGCACGGTCGGGTTCACTGTCGCGACCATGGTCGGCAAGCAATTGCAGTTGATGGGGCAGGTGATGCACGACACCACGGTGCGTGAAGGGGTGAAGATCGATAATTCGTTGCAGTTCAGGGCGGCGTATTTCTATTGAGTCGGATTGGGGCCGCTTTGCGGCCTCAATTTCCATCAATCTCCTACTTTCGAGTGACCCACCTTAGTACCGCGCACTTCTAACTCCTGCTTAGTAGCCATATGCCTATCAATTTTCGTATGGTCCGGCCTGACAAGCGTCCAGCCCAGGTGCCAATGCGGAGCCGGCACCCTGGAAAACTTCCTCGCGGGACCCAGTGGAACACTCCATGAAGAACAACGAGCGGCAACGGGCCGCACATCGCCGCGCAGCATTCGGCGCACTCTTGCTGACCACCACCGCCGCCCTGGCGGATTCCTCCGTCGAAGTCGAACCGGTCGAAATCACGGCCACTCGCACCGGTGACCAATGGGCCCAGGCCGCACTGTCGGCCAGCGTCGTCGATGCCGCCGACAGCCGCGGCGACCAGGCACTGACCTTGGGCAACATGCTCTCCGCCGTGCCCGGCGTAGTCGTGCAGAGTCGTTACAACGCCGCCCAGGGCCTGCGCCCGGCGATCCGCGGTTTCGGTTCGCGATCCAGCTTCGGCGTGCGCGGCATTCGCGTGCTGGTGGACGGCGTGCCGCTGACCATGCCCGACGGCCAGACCGAACTCGACGGCCTCGATATCGGCCTGGTGGAGCGCATGGAAGTCCTTCGCGGTCCCGCCGCCGTTCTCTACGGCAACGGTGCTGGCGGCGTGCTGGCGATCAACACCCGTGAACCGGGCGATCATCCGGGCGTTGCCGCTGACTTCAGCCTCGGCAGCTACGGCTATCGCCGGCAAAGCATCGAGGCCAGCGGCACCGAGGGCAATTTCGGTGCCCTGGTGGCCGTCAGTTCGACGACGATGGACGGCTATCGCGACCACGCCACCAGCGAAGCCAACAACCTCACCGGCAAACTGCGCTGGTGGGGCGATACCGGGCGTCTGGCCCTGACCATGCATGCCCTGGACAACCGTTCGGAAGATCCCGGCGGACTGACCCTTGCGCAGGTTCGCGCGGATCGCAATCAGGCGCGTCCGCAAAGCCTGAGCTTCGATTCCGATGAGCGCATCAGGCAACAGCGGCTGTCGCTGGTGTGGGACGGCGAGGCCGTGGGCGAGGATACCTATCAGCTCCGCAGCTACGTCGGTCAGCGCGACTTCACCAACCGCCTGCCGCTGGCCGCCAACGGCCAGACCAGCTACGAGCGCCTGTTCGGCGGGGTAGGCGGGCATTACAGCCATGTCGCCAATTGGTTCGGCCTGAATCACAAGCTGACCTTCGGCGCCGACCTGGAATCCCTGCGTGACGACCGCGACCGCAACAACAACATCATCGGTGGCGAAAAGGGCGCACTGACCTCACGCCAGCGAGAGGAAGCCACCAGCCTCGGCCTGTTCGTGGAAAACCAGACCGAACTGACCGAAAACTGGGTGCTCAGCCTCGGCCTGCGGCATGACGCCGTGCGCCTGAGCGTCGACGACCGCTTCCTGCGTGACGGCGACGACTCCGGTGATCGCACCCTGCGCGACCTCAACTACAGCGCCGGCCTCAGCTATCGCCTTGACCCGAACCACACCGTCTACGCCCGCGTCGCGACCTCGTTCGAGACCCCGACTGTCGCCGAAATGGCCAACCCGAGCGGTGGCGGTTTCAACAGCAGCCTGGAACCCGCCGAAGCACTCAACCAGGAAATCGGCTTCAAAGGCGAGACCGCCCACTGGCGCTACGAGGCGGTGGTCTACCGCATCGACACCCGCGACGAACTGGTGCCCTACGTCGACGGCCGCACCTTCTACCGCAACGCCGGCTCCACCCGTCGCGACGGCCTGGAGCTGAGCGCGCGCTGGCAGCCTGACGAGCACTGGCAACTGAGCACCGCCTACAGCCTCAACGACTACAGCTATCGCAGCTTCGACGGCGCCGACGGCAAGCGCCTGCCGGGTATTCCGGTGCAGAGCCTGTTTGGTGAACTGAGCTACAGCCGCGACAACTGGTACGCGCGCCTCAACACCTCGGTCTACGACCGCCAGTACGCTGACAGCGCCAACACCGCGCGGATTGGTGGCTATGCGCTCGTTAACCTGCGGGCGGGCATGCAGCTCAAAGGCTGGGCGGAGAATGTGGAGCCCTACGTGGGTCTGGATAACCTGACCGACCGGCGCTACTACGACAACCTGCGGATCAATGACAGCGGTGGCCGCTACTACGAACCGGCACCCGGCCGGACCGGATATGTGGGAGTGAAAGTCCGCTTCTGAGTGAAGGCTTAGTGCTATCACGCTGGCGATGAGTGAAGTAGTCTTGGCCGATATTGTCCTCACTTTCTTGCAAGGAGCTCGGATATGCGACTGTCCTCGACTGGTCTGGATTTGCTCAAGCGCCGCACCGGCTTGACCCTCGATGCTCGTCAGGACCCCGCGGGCCTGTGGTTTATCGGTTATGGGCACTATGGCGATGTCCATGCGGGCATGACCATTACCCAGGCCGAGGCGGAGGCCAAGTTGGAGCATGAGATCGGCCGCCATGAAACCCAGTTGGCCGGCATGCTTGAAGTGCCGGTAAGCCAGGGCCAATGGGATGCACTGCTATTGCTGGTGTTCGACTATGGGCTGATCCGTGTTCGTAGCTCGATCCTGATCCGCCACGTCAATGCCGGAGCGATCGACCGGGCCGCCGAGGAATTCCTGAAATGGATTCAAGTGCGCGGACGGCCGGACATGCAGATGGCGAGACGGCGCGCTATTGAGCGTGAGATGTTTCTTCAGGGCTCGCAATTCGCTTGAGAGAGAAGGGCAGGATGGCCTGCCCTTGGCTTCTCACCAGCGTTCGCAACTCACCCTCCGAAAAAACGACCCGCCATGGCACGCCACCGGCGGATCGTGTCTGTTTTATCGCTGTGCTGCGCGACGTCCGCAAAATCACCCAGGCGAATCCACGCTTCATTCTGCCAATACAGCAACTCCATCGATCCATTCCCGTACTGAACGACTGAAGTCGCGGGAGTGGTCTTATCGCCGCGGTGTTCATCCCGCAGCACCGCAATGACGTGATGCGTCAGCCAGCGCCGCAAATGGCGGTTTTCGGGAATATAGTGATGCGCCAGAACGGTGTAGGCGCCTGACTCGCTGATCATCACGTTATCGGTGACTTGGCCGTAACGAAGGAGTTGCACGGAACGGTGCTGGTCTTTGTCGAGCTTGCGCACGATGTGATCGTCCAGGTATCTGCCAATCAGACGCCCGAACTCGCGGGCGCAGAACCAGACTTGGGCGTCGAGCCAGAGGGCGTGGAGGGGGCGGTTGTGGCGGGTG
The DNA here is from genome assembly GCF_025466015.1 of Pseudomonas sp. 5P_5.1_Bac1. Lineage (NCBI taxonomy): Bacteria > Pseudomonadati > Pseudomonadota > Gammaproteobacteria > Pseudomonadales > Pseudomonadaceae > Pseudomonas > Pseudomonas sp. 5P_5.1_Bac1. Next base: position 70,877 of record NZ_JANLNX010000014.1, read on the forward strand.
AAGAGGGTGGGGGTGTGGAATTCAGTCATGGGCGATTCCTCCTCGAAGAGCAGGTAATGCATGGCTGTCGATCAGGTGCTCAGGCCCACGTATCCGGGGCGGATGAAGCTGGGACATGTCCATTTCCTCTGGTCGCTTTCTTAGGGCGTTAAGGGTGCCGGGAGCTAAGAAACCCACCAGAGACGGGCCGGACGTATTCCCCTTTCGGGTCTTGTATTAGCCCACTCCCGACATAACGGGTCTTTCTTGTGGGCGAGTGTTAGCCGCTGGCACAAAAAAGCCGCATTGCTGTCGGGTGCGGAAACCGCTCTGGTTGATGCGTTTCTTAGGCGCGAGGGTGAGGGTAGGGGGGTGGAGCCGATTGGTCAATAGATACCAAGTGACGTGTGCGAAGGGCTGACGGCTCGTTAGAGAGGCAGTTCCATGATTATCTTCAATAGCTTATGGGGAATTTTGGTTTCACATTCCCATATGATCACCACCTTCCAACCCATACCTCTAAGGGCTTCTTCGCTGCTTTTATCTCTTGCTACATTTCTTTCAAGTTTTGGAAGCCAAAATTCTTGGCGGCTTTTAGGTGTGTACGCGTATTTGCAGCCTTGGTGCCGATGCCAGAAACAGCCGTGCACAAACAGGCAAAGGCGGTGCTTGGGAAAAACGAGATCAGGAGAGCCTGGGAGGTCCTTTCGGTGTAGCCGAAAACGCAAGCCTAGCGAATGGCATAGAGAACGAACTAGTATTTCTGGCTTGGTGTTGCGTCCTTTGATCCTGGACATCATTAAAGAGCGAGCTTGAGGAGTGATAGTATCTGCGCACATGGCTTATGTCTTATTCGATTGGAAACTTGAAGTCAGCCATCGTTTGACATCCTCTTGGTTTTTTAGGTCGGACTCCTTTAGGAGTTCGACAATATCCCTGCCAGCGAGGATCATCACCGGATGACCATCATCGACTACTTCACTGTAAGCCTGATCATGCACCCAGGACGTGGTGATCAGTACACCAAATTGCCGATGGCGAAGACGTGAAATCAGCCTTGAGAGTTCGCGAACGCCAACGGAATTTTTGGTGCTATAGCATTTTGCTTCAATGGCAAAATCAACAAGGACAGATGAGTTGGCACGGCCGATGCGGAGCTTCCCCACACCGTCTCGGCCTCCATCTCTGAATGGACGGGTGAGGTCCAGTTCAACTGTAGTTGGCAGGCAACGTCGCACCAAGTGAGCTGCGCAAGCCTCGAAACCGTAGGGGTTCGCTTGGAAGTGTTCGTAAACCGCCGCCAGCATTTCTATTTCTATTTTGGATGAGGGAAGCTGCTCTTTTTTGGAGCGAATTGGCTGGGACCGCTTGGCTATCAAAGGAGTGTACTGCCCAGTGAGCAGCCATTTTTTCCACCCTGCCGGTGCATGGCTGCTGTCGCTTCCAGCAATCCCTTCATGGATGATGTCACGCAGCCATGCCCGGGGAACGAGTGGTAGATCAAGGATCGTAAACGTCGCTCGATAGTTTTGAAAGCGCTGCCCATTTGTCATATGCCACACCGCTACGAGGTCATCATTCTGTCCAGTGCCTATGGCTCCTGGGACTGCGAGACCGCGAAACATGACGTCTCGATACGTGCCAGCCTTGGTGAAAACGAGAATTGGCGGAATGTTTTGGCGTTCTCCGGCGTGTAGATGTTGGAAAACCAGCTCCAGAAGGTTGTTGCCATAACGGTTCGTTTCGTTCAGCCTGCGTCCCGGTTGTTTGTTATCTCCGTAGTAGGTAAAAACTCCCGTTGACAGGTCCAAATCATCTGGCCAGTCGTGGTCCTCCATGCTGGAAATCAAAGCGATGAGCCTTGGCGCCTCTCGTTTTCCGCGAATGCGGAAGCCGCCTTGATTGCTCAGGTTCAGGAGTTTGGTCAAGGCGTCGTCGCTGGCGTTGCCGTTGCGGCTTCCAGAGTAACGGGCATCGATAATCAAATCTGCGTTGTCAAGCTCCTCCATGGAGTAAACCAGGTTTTCACTCATTTGCTGTCCTTGGCAGAAATCAAAAGTTACATTCTGCCGAGAGCTTTGTGCTTAGCCAAGCAGATAAGAACGGAAGGTTGTTCAATGGATCAAATTCGCGCTTTTGACATGTTCTGTGGGGCTGGGGGGGCCAGCCTAGGAGCTAGGGAAGCGGGCGCTACGATTGTTGGAGGGGTGGATCTCTGGGGGCCGGCAGTAGACTCCTTCAGACTCAATTTTCCTGATGCGCATGTCTTCGAGGAGGACTTACGTATCCTTAGTCCCGAAGCTGTATTGGAGAAAACAGGTCCAATTGACCTTCTCATATCTTCCCCTGAATGTACTCATCATACTTGCGCCCGGGGCGCAAAGCCTCGCTCAAATGAAAGTCGTGACACCGCGTTCCAGGTGATTCGCTATGCCGAAGTTATGAAGCCTCGTTGGATAACTCTGGAAAACGTAATACAGATGAGACCATGGTACAGATATGATGAGTTGAAAGCAGAACTTACTCGTTTGAACTATACAATCCACGAGCAAATAATAGATGCGTCTCGTTTTGGTGTTCCCCAGCGCCGTCGTCGTCTTTTCATGATTGCGGAGTTGAACGGCCAAGCTGAAAAAATAGAACCTATTAATACAAAGCATCAAAGTGTTTGGGATATCTTAGCTCCTGAGGGTAAATATAAAATGACTCTTTTGAGGTCCCCTCGACGTGCTAAAGGTACACTTGAGCGGGCTGCGCGTGCAATATTAGAGTTAGGAGAAAGCAAACCTTTCCTTATTGTCTATTATGGCTCAGATGGTGCAGGAGGGTGGCAGCGAATGGATGAACCCTTGCGTACAGTTACAACTGTTGATCGCTTCGCGTATGTTAAGCCGACTATGAGCGGGCACATGATGCGGATGCTTCAGCCTGATGAATTACGTAAAGCCATGGGTTTTCCTGAAAATTATATTTTTCCGGCGGTCACGCGCCGGGAGAAAGTGAAGCTAATGGGGAACGCAGTTTGTTCGCCTGTAATGGAGGCGATTGTTTCTGATTTTTTTGTGCGTATGAAAAAAGAAAGTAAAAAGTCAGCAGCTTAATTTTGTTGGCTCCCCACCAAGCGTTAGGCTTGGTGGGGGGTAATTAAGAAAATCGCATGACCCCAGGGCGACGAGTATAGGTAGTATAGTGGTGCGAGAGCTCTTCGATAGTGGCCCGTCTTAGTCGCATCGTTGCTTCGAATGGTAGATTTTTGGCGGCACTAGACGGTATGGCCAGAAAGCGGCGGCAAGATGCGACTAGCATTTTTTCTTTTCCGTCATGATCAATAATGCCGATGCGATGCAACGCATCTCTAGCTAAATTTCCGTTATCAAATATGAAACGATGATAGTCTCTGTCGGCCAAGACGCCTAATAAATAGCGCTGTGTTACAACTTTTCCTTGGACGTCATCGCACTCGGGGGTTAGAGATATGAGGCACGGAACGACATGCTCTAATAATTTTACGTCCTTTCTCGCTTCATCTGAAATCACTCTATCTTTTCCTGGTACGATAAATTCATCAAAAAGAAGAGATCGCCACTTTGAAGCAAAACACGTCGCTATAAAATTATCAAAGTCGTCGGGCTTTATTGTGGATACAGTCCCTCTGAAATGATGTTGGGTGTTGTTTTTTTCCAAGTTTTCCACTAGGTAAAAAGAATGTAGCTTGGCTGTACTTACGCCCGATGGTAAAGAGAGTCTTTTTTGTTCATCTAACTTATCCTTTATTATTTTTATGGCGTTTGCACTTGGGTCGGGGAGCGAATATCTAAGCTGATCTTCAACTATTGGAAGGAGGGCGTTATCGAGGGCTTTGAAAGGGTCGTTTTTTGCCGCTGTGCGCCCAATGGCCTCTTGTGCTAAGTATGAAATAAGTTCTAGCCAGCGTTCATTCTGAACTGTGGTGTTTGGATCCCTGGAGAGTTTGAAGAGGCTGTTGGTTGCAAAGTTTGCAGCTAAAAAAGCACGCTCTTCCCATTCCATGACGGCTTTTAAAATTGGACATTTTTCAATTTCTGAGAAGATTAGATTTTTGAATATTTCTTGATTGTCGTCATCTACTTCTTCTGCGTAATCATCAAAACCAGTAAGAACATTTTTTTTATCAATAAATCCAAAGAAGACCGGCAGTTGGATGCCTAAATCATCTGCGCGATCTATCAAATTTTGAACGATCTCTTCTTCGTCATGCGCATTCTTTGACCAAAGAATCAATCCGTAAGGGCCATCCTGTACTACGTCCTTAAGAAATGGGCCAAGTATACCGACATTATCTACCCCGCTTATGGCGCTCATAGGAGTGAGGTGTATATCGGAAAAAACTAGCCTTACGCCATTACATGGTGAGGGTGGGGGGTTAATAATTCCGGCGTCAGTGTGATATCCGATTGCACCAAATCCGGCTCTTCCAAGTGCTCGGATGATGATATCGAGATGTTTTTGTTGGTCGTCAATAACAACAACTCTTGAAAAGGGCTTCATTTTTCTATTCCTTGAACTGTAGAACTATTGCAGCGCCGTCGTAATTCTTAGAGAACTTGAAGTCGTCACGAAGATCATCGGCAGAGCATACAAGTAGATTTCCTTGCATTGACTCCATTACAAGACGTGCATAGTAGATGCCAAGACCCATACCACCAGATTTGGTTGTTGCGAACGGTTTGCCGATTGACTCTTCGGGCAATTGGAAGCCAGGTCCATTGTCGATAACTGCGATTTGACCCTCTTTCGTCTCAGGGTCCCATGAGGAAAGAATTAGAATTGCAGCGCTAAGAGGGCTGCTGTCCCTTTCTTTTCTATATCGCGACCAGTAGATGGCGTTGTCGACAATATTTCCTAGTGCGCCCAGCATTAGGTTGATTGGTCCCTTCAAGTTGAAATTGATGGACTTTTCAATGTCAGCGAGCCAGTTGGAGACTACCACATCATGTCTAGGAAAACGGTGCTCATGTAGTTTGAGTACTCGCTTAACTAGTTCTTCTGCCGGTATGGATTTATTTTTTTCTCTCTTTAGTAGTGGCTTGAAGGTATCAAGTAAGCTTCTTAGATGGTTAACGGTTTTTTGTATTGCTTCAGGGTTCACATTTTTCTCTAGCTGGTAGACAATTTTATCTACTCCATGAACCATTTCATGGAAGGCTAGGTTGATATTCATGGCGGCTACGCCAGAACTTGCCATTACTTGGCGATAGTTGTCAAGTTCGAGCTTTATAGACTTTAATGCGGGCTCTATTTCTTTTTGGATTTTATGTTTGGTTGCAGTTTTCTTAATGCTCTCCAGTGCTTCCTCTAAAGGAGGTATTTTTTCTTCTCCCTTTATGGCGATATCAAGTGTTTTTCGGTCATCTGTGTGCTGGCGCTCGAATTTCTCGAACACGCTCAGTGTTATGCGTCTCAGTTTTTTATAATATTCATTTTCGTCAAAGCCTTCTCGGTTTGTTTTTTCTTTGAGATGGTTGCTTTGTTGTAGGTCCAAGTTTACGTAGGAGACTATGCTGTTGGTTCCGAATTTTCCACCTGGTGTGTTTATTCGCCGAGTATTCAGGCGTAGCCAATCGTCACCAGGTTCGCCGTAGTTAAATACCCGGATATTATCTCTGTAGACTCTGACCCCCGATTGAGTAATAAGCCAATTTTTTAGTAGCTGAGAATTGCCCAATAACTTTAGGATTTCGGATCTCTGGTTAAAAGCATAAATTCGCCCGCTTATAGGTCCAATACCTTTTAGCTCTTCCGGGCTTAAAAAAATATGCTTATCTCGTTTTGCTGCTGCTGCTGTGGAAAGCTCGTTTTTATCCTCGGGGGCGAGTTCGAGCTTGCCAGTGTAGCGCTTGGCATGGCCTTTAAGTCTTTTAAAGTTAGGTGGGTTGAATATGTATGCAAACCGTAATATTCCGTCTTTATTGATTTTAAAGCTGAATTTCCAGGTCGCCGTGTGAAGAAGCTCCCCTATGTCGGGGAGGTCTTCTATATCCGACTCTCTTCCGGGTAAGTTTAGATTTACGTCGAATGAGTCGTTAGTCAGGAAAGGGTTGGACAGTGACTTTACTAAACGATACAACTCTCGGAGGTCTCTTCTTGACCATTCATTATTATGTAGGTCAGTGATTTCTATGCGTGTTCCTGAACTGTTTTTAAAGTATTTTGGCTGGGTATTTTGTTTGACTTTGACTTTGATGTTTTTATCAAGGTACTTCGAGCTGCTTATCAGGGTGTCCCAGTTTATTGAGAATTCAACCTCGTTGCCTGGATGTTCTCTTGTTACTATCTTTAGGTGTTTCCCGAGTTTTTGAACGGCGAGCCGACCTACGCCTTTTTCGCCCAGTGGGCTTCGATTAAAAATAGGAGATCTTTTTTTTCCGAACTCTGACCGTTTGGAATCTGTGCCAACCTCTAGCCAAGCATTGACTATAGTATCAAAGGACATCCCGGAGCCATTGTCCTCGACAATTATTTTCGGGGGGTCCTCGAATAGGCTCAGCGTTACCGACACCAAACTCGCATCTGCATCATAAGAATTCTTTACAAGTTCGAATACGGCTAGTCGGTCGTGGCCGATGAGCTGATCTCCAAGTAATCTTAGTATATGGCTTTGAACTTTAAGTTGATGACTTGATTCCATGTTTAAGCCTAGGTTGTTTGTATGTGGTATCTCTGTTAGCTATATTTCTACTAGAGGTAATAGGATCGATTGTATTTGATCTTGCTCATGAGGATGACTGGCGTGGCAAGTGGCCATTAACTGTATCGCGAGTCTCATAAAAGTCAAAGGGTGCATCAGTGCTGTTGCGAACGATTGTTCAGCAGAGGAGACCATGCTAGAAAGCTAGCCTCTATTCGCTTTCTTAATGATCGTATGCCCCCCATTCCAAACCCCACTAGAACCCTCTTCGACCTCGACCTCCTTCGCGCGGTGGTCGTGGTCGCCGACTGCGGCAGTTTCACCACCGCCGCTTCCCGTCTGCATTCGACCCAATCCACCATCAGCCAGAAGGTCCGCCGCCTTGAGGAGATGGTCGGCCATCGCCTGCTGGAGCGTGGCAACCGCGAGGTTTTACCCACCGATGCGGGGCAGACGTTGCTCGGATACGCCCGGCATATGCTGGCGCTGAACGATCAGATGGCGGAGGCGCTGGCGGGGGCGACGGTGGGGGTGACGGTGCGGTTGGGGGTGCCGGAGGATTTTGTCGGCGGGCGGACGACAAATGTGTTGTCGGCGTTCAATCGCAAACATCCGCAGGTGAAGCTGGAGGTGACCAGTGGCCTGTGCCGGGATATCAGCCAGAGCTACGAGAACGGCGAACTGGACCTGGTGTTGCTGAAGCAGCGGCGCAATGGGCGCGAAGGGGTGGTGAGCTGGCCGGAGGAGCTGGCCTGGATCGACAGTGCGAAGAACCCGGCGCTGCAACTGGACCCGATCCCGTTGGTGACGTTTCCGCCCCGTGGTCTGTACCGGGACGAGATCATCAGCGCCGTAGAAAGTCTGGGGCGGCGTTGGCGGATTGCGTTCACCAGTTCGAGTCTCAGCGGGATTCAGGCGGCGGTGGCGGATGGCATGGGCATCAGCCTGCTGCCGCCGCGCGCAGTGAGCGGGGATCATCGGGTGCTCGGGGTAACCGACGGGCTGCCGGTGGTGGACAGCTATGAAATCGTGATCGTGCATCGGCCGACGGCGGAGCCGATGGTGAAGGAGTTGGGCGCGGTGCTGGGGCGGTTGCTGGATCAGCAGTGAGCGGCTGTGCAGCGCTCAACGTGTCTTGGCGGACAGGTAAGCTTCGCCGCGCTCGCGCTTGCCGACGGAGACTACTACAACGACCACTCGGTCATCTTCGACGCGGTAAACCAGGCGATAGCCAGATGCTTTGAGTTTGATCGTGTAATGGCTCGGCATGTCGCGCAGCGCATCAGCCTGAACGCGGGGTGATTCGAGGCGTTCTCTGAGCTTCTTTTTGAGTTGGTCGCGAAGGGTATGCCCAAGCTTTTCCCATTCCTTCAGCGCTGAAGGGACGAACTCAAGGCTATAGGTCATCCAGATTCACCGGGATGGTTTCTTCTCCTGCGCGGGCCTTGGCGATTTCTACCAGTTCCAGGTCTTCAAGGCGCTCCATCATTGATTCGTAGAGCTCAGCCGGAACCATATAGCCCATGACGCGGTTATGGTTGAGCACCGCCACTGGCATTCCAGAAGCATTTGCCAGGACTGCGGAGGGGTTTTTCTTCAGTTCTGACACGCTGACCGCGACGTCGGCAAGAATGTTTTGCATATCAAAGCCCTCAATTCAGGTCGATATTCTGGTCTTCTGTGTTTTTCCAGGCAAGCACTCATTCGCCCACAAAAAAGCCCGCCGGGGAGGGCGGGCTTTTTCTGTTCAGGCTGCGAGAGTCGCGAGCATTAACGCTTGGGGTTCAGCGTCAGGTGCACGTTGCGGTTCACATCCTTGTACAGCAGGTAGCGGAACGGGCCCGGGCCGCCGGAGTAGCAGGCTTGTGGGCAGAAGGCGCGCAGCCACATGAAGTCGCCGGCTTCCACTTCGACCCAATCCTGGTTCAGGCGGTACACCGCTTTACCTTCCAGGACGTACAGGCCGTGTTCCATGACGTGGGTCTCAGCGAACGGAATGGTGCCGCCCGGCTGGAAGGTCACGATGTTGACGTGCATGTCGTGGCGCATGTCGGCCATGTCGACGAAGCGGGTGGTGACCCACGCGCCATCGGTGCCCGGCATCGGAATTGGAGCGATGTCCTGTTCGTTGGTGACGAACGCTTCCGGGTGCGGCAGGCCTTCTACGGTTTCGTAGTGCTTGCGGATCCAGTGGAAGGTGACATTGGCGTTGCTGTTGTTGCGCAGGCTCCACTCGGCAGCCGGCGGGATGAAGGCGTAGCCACCCGGTTTCAGGGTGTACGGCTTGCCTTGCAGGGTGATGTCGACTTCACCTTCGACGACGAACAGTACTGCTTCGGCGTTCTTGTCCAACTCAGGACGCTCGCTGCCGCCTTCCGGGGCAACTTCGACGATGTACTGGGAGAAGGTTTCAGCGAAACCGGACAGCGGGCGGGCAATGACCCACATGCGCATCTTGTCCCAGAACGGCAGGTGGCTGGTGACGATGTCACGCATCACGCCTTTGGGGATGACCGCGTAGGACTCGGTGAACATCGCACGGTCTGTCAGCAGCTCGGTCTGAGCCGGGTGCCCGCCGTGAGGGGCGAAGTAGGTTTTGGACATGGGAAGTCTCGGGGGTGTTTGTTGTTGTGTCCGCGGGACCGCCGGTGAGGGCGGTTCTACCGGGCTTGCGCTCCTACAATAGGAACAATGCTTCGCATCCACAAATTAAATGTTGGAATTCGTCGTATTCATTTACTGAATGGGCTCCGTTGGCTCGTCCGTTGAGTGGATGCCTTGGCGTTCGGCCACGGCGCGCAAGGTCTTCAGGGTGATGGTCGGGGCATCGATAACGAAGCGGTTGGCCAGCCAGGCGGGGATGTCGCCGGCGGGTTCGGCCTGCAGTTCGTAGGTGACTTCGGTTTCCCGTTCGCCCTTGGGAATCATCCTCCAGGTGCCTTGCAACTGGGTGACACGGATTTGTCCGGATTCCCGCGGCACCATGCCGGGCACGGCCGAGAGGTGGCGGATCAGGCTGCCGTCATCCCTCCGCTCGGTCTGCACCTTGAGCACCATGTCGCGGGTGGCGGCGGGCCAGGGCAGGGCGGTGGTGAGGTAGACCCAGGTGTTGTCGTCCTCGACCTTCAGCAGGCGCATGTCGGCGCAGGCGTACAGCCATTTGCAGGCGACACGGAGGTTTTCCTGGAGGTCGCTGAGGGTGCGCACGTCGGCCTTGATCAGGGCGACGCCCCGGAAGCTTTGGTAGTTGGAGTGGGGGACGTCTTGCAGGTAGACCTGGATGCCGTCTTCGTTGCTGGCCAGGTGCCAGGGCTCGGCGGCCTGGGTCGGCAGGGACAGGAGGATAAGCAGCAGGGTGGTCGTGAGGCCAGGGAGGCGGGGCATGGTGGGGATCCTGGCTGAGTGGTTGATTGAGGATAGGTCAGGTTGGCACTGCAATCGTGACGGTTTGGCGTCCCGACAAGCTGGCTCCTGCAGAACAGGAGCGAGCTTGCTTGCCATCACGCTTGTGTCAGAACAACCACTGCACCCCCAGCGAATACCCCGCCTGGTTCCCTTCGTCATGGGCAAAGCGTGTATTGGCTTCCGCGAACACCCCCAGTTGCTCGGTCACCATCAATTGCGCGCCCAATTGCGCGCGGCCGAAGTTTTTGTCCACGTCGCTCAGGTTGGCCACGCGCACCAGGCCGTCGGCGCGGCTGGTGAGGTCGATCTCGTCCAGCCGGCCATCGGCCAGTTCCCGCACCCAGCGCACGCTGGCGTAAGGCTTGAGGGCCATGCCGCCGAGGCCGAGGCTGCCGTGCAGGCGCCAGCCGAGGCTGGCTTCGAGGGTGTCGTAATCCTGTTTTTCGAAACCCAGGGCGGTGCGCAGCGCTTCGTCTTCATTGAAGTCGTCGATGCGGTAGTGGACGTAGTCGAGCCCGGCCACCGGGCCGGTCTTCAGCCCGCCGAAGGTGAAGTCATAGCCGCCGTCCACCCGCGCGCCCCAGAACAGCGCCGAGGTGTCGCCGGACAGGCGTTGGTCCAGCAGCACCGGGCCGCCGTTGGCCTGGATGAACACCGAGCGCTGGGTGTCGAAGCGGGTGTGCCCGGCGCTCAGTTCGCCGGCCAGCCATTGCGGACCGCCATCGTTGAGCAGCGCGAACGCGCCGACCTGCCAGGCGTCGCCTTCGACACGGCCGCCATGATCGAGGCTGTCGCGGCTGCGCTCGAAGCTCAGGCTGGCGCCGACGGTGACGGCCTGGCTCAGGCGGTAGTCGCCCAGCACGTGAACACCAAGGCGCTTCGATTCGGGATTGCCCGGCGCGTCGAAGCCGCTGTCGGGTGATACCTCGCCCTCGACACCCACTTCGCCATCGAAGCTGCCCACCGCGCGCTCGCTGCCCAGCACGCTCAGCCAGCGGCGGTCGTGCAGGCGGGTCATGGCCTGATGCTGGCGCTGCAACTGATCTTCCATCTGCCGCGCCATGGCGCCGCCGGACGCGGTGGAGGCGAGCAGGTCGGCGTTGGTCAGTTCCAGCACGAGACGGGTCAGCAGGCGCGAGAAGTCGCGCAGGCGCTGTTCGATGCGGGCCTCGCCGAAGGCGTTGGTGAGCACGGTTTGGTTGTCTTCCGCCGGGTCGTGCCAGGTGGAACCGCCGGGGATCGCTGGGTTGACGGTCTGCTCGTAGCCGTCGCGGTCGCCCAGTTCCCAGTGGGTGGCTTCGATGAACAGCACCGGCACGTTCAGGCCGTTGAAGCTTTCCCCGTCGCTGCAACAACCGGTGCCGGCGGGGTAGCTGCTGTTGAGGCCGGGGTTGGTGAACAGGTCGATCTTCAGTTCGCTGGCGATGCGCAGCAACTGGTCGCGGTAGGCGCCGAGGGCCGGGTTGGCGACGGCATTGCTGCCGGCGTGGGCGTACATCTTGTCGCCGGTGATCAGGCTGTCGAGGTTGATCATGCCCAGCAGGTTGGCGCGCTGGCTGTCGCTGAGTGAGGCGACGTAGGCGCGGGAGCCGCGCAGGCCTTCTTCCTCGGCGCCGAAGGCGACCACTTCCAGGCCATTCTCGAGGGCGATGCCGCCCAGGTTGCGGGCGATCTCGGTGAGCACCGCCGCGCCCGAGGCGTTGTCGTCCAGCCCTTGCAGGGTGGGGCGGCCGTAATAGGTATCGAAGTGGGCACCGAGCACCACATAGGTGCTGTTGCTGCCGGCGGCGGAGGCGATGACGTTCTGCGAATTGCGGGTGCCGGCCCAGGTGAAGTCCTGGCGGCTGGTCTGGTAGCCGAAGCCCAGTTGCGACTGCATCCAGTCGGCGGCGCCGGCGAAGTTGGCGGTGCCACGGTAACGACCGGGGTAATCGTTGATCAGGCGGTCCAGGGTCTGTCCGGCATATTCCCCATACTCGTAGGCACTGGCGCCCAGAGGCAGCAGTGAAGATCCGAGGGCTACAGCGATGGCTAGCGGTTTGAACACGGCACTTATCCTTAGGTGTCGGTAGGCGTGTGCATCTTGAAGATGCGTCGGCGTACCTACAGCAGGAAGTGGGCCGTTTTGTGACAGGTGTGAGGGCGTTGCGGGTCTGGCTGTGGGATTTGGCGAGTGCATCGCAAACCGGCGATGGAGGTCTGAAGCAAATGTTCCCACAAGTTTCAGTCGATCCTTGTGGGAACATTTTTTGCCGGCGGCTCAGTCCTCTTCGCAGCTTGCCAGGATGTCCTCCAGCGACGCGCGGGTTTCCTCGTCGAGCCCCTCCATCAGGCGGTTCATTACCGCCTCGCTGAACGGGGCGTCGCCGAAGCTCAAGGAGAAGGCGATCGCTTCCTTGACCTCAAGACTGCTGTCACCCGCCAGCATCAGCAGGATTTCCTCGTTGCTGGGCGGTGCATGGCTGCCGAACAGCTTTCTGGCCAGGGCGATCCGCACCTCTTCGCTGGCATCGTTGGCCAGGGTCTTCTGCGCCACGATCAGCAGGCGAGGCCCATAGCTGCTGCTCTTGTCGATCAGCGCCTTGCGCACCTTGATGTCGCTGTCCCGGGCCAGCGCCAGTTGCACGTGAGGTAACAACTGGGCGTTGCCCGCCAGGGCCACGCGCACACTGATTTCGCTGTTTATCAGCAGGCGCAGTTGCACGTCTTCGCTGAGTGCCCGGCCCCAGCGATTGCTGGGTTGCGCGGCCAGGGCCTTGCGCACGGTGACGGATTCGTCCTCGGCGAGGTGGTTTTGCAGGGCGAGGCTCAGGTGCGGGTGTTCGGCCAGCAAGGCGCGAATCTCGAACTCGCTGTCCTGGGCGAGCAGACCCTGGGCCAGCAATTTCAGGGCGTAGCCCGGGTGACCGTTGGCCCGCTTGAGCAGTTCGGTACGCACCTCTTCATGATTGTCCGCGGCCAGCGCTTGTTGGGTCCGCTTGCTGAGGTGCGGGTTGGCCGCCAGGTCGACACGAACGCTGTACGAGTGGTCGTCGCACAGGCGCTCCTCGATATCGGCGGGCAGCGGCTGGCTGCCGATCAGTGCCGAGCGCACGGTAACGGTGGAGTCCTTGGCCAGTTTTTGCGCCACGTCCAGCGCCAGCTTCGGGTTGGCCGCGAGCTTCGCGCGGACGGTGTACTCGGTGTGTGTTGCCAGCTTCCCTTGCAGCGCTGAATCGAGCGCCGGGTTGCCGGCAAGCACTTCCATCAGCGGTGCCGATTTGACCCAATTGCTGTGGTAATCGCTTTGCAAGTTCGCTGGCAGTTTGGCATTGCCCGCCAGGGCCAAGTCGACCTTCGACGGCTCGGGAATCACATACCAGGCGCTGTGCAGGGCGGGCGCCGGCGTCGCCTGAGCAAGCTCGCGCATCACGTCTTCGCCGAGGCTGGTGTTGCCGGCCAGGGTTTGCCGTACCTCGTCGAACTCGCTTCTGACCAACTGCGCATATTGCCCTTGCGTCAGGCTGGCATGCCGGGCCAGTTCGATCTGCACCGCCTTGACGTCCTTCAGCAATTCGGCGAACACCGGTGCGGTCAGTTCCAGGTTGCCTGCCAGATCGACACGCACCGCAATGTCAGGATCTTCCGCCAGGCGTGCCTGGACCGGGCCGCCCAGACTCAGGTTTCGCGCCAGCGCGCGACGTACATCAACCTCGCCGTCGACGGCAAGCTGCTGCTGGATGCTGGTGCCGATGCGGTAGTTGCGTGCGAGGTTTTCGCGCACCTGCACCGTGTCGCCTAGCAGTTTCACTTGCGAGTCTTCGTTGAGTTCGCAGTGCCAGGCAAATTGCTCGCGGACGCTCGGCTCGGGATCATTGACGATGCGTTGCTGCTGTTCGGCGGACAGTGCCGTGCACCAGATCAGCATGGCTTCGCGCACCTCGGTGTGCGGATCCTGCAGCAGGGTGTCGATGATCTGCGCGTTGATGGCATCGTTGCTGACCAGTTTCTCGCGCACCGCCGGGTCCGGGTCGCGGGCCAGCAGGCCGAGAATTTCGATGCTGGCGTGATCGTTGCCGGCCAGCGCCGCACGGACATCAGCGGATTCGCTTTGCACGAGGCTGCGTTGCAGCAGTGTCGAACCCAGGTTGCGGTTGGCGGCCAGTTCGATCTGCACCGTTTCGCTGTCCTTGGCCAGGTATTGCAGGGTCGCGCTGGCCAGGGCGGGGTGGCGGGCCAGGGTCTTGCGCACTTCAATGTGGCTGTCCTGGGCCAGCAACAATTGCGCGGGCGCACCGATGGCCGGGTTGCTGGCCAGTTGCAGGCGCACGTCCATGCCGTCGTTGGCCAGTTCCAGTTGCACCGAGTCGGGCAACGCGGCTTCACCGCCGCGTGAAGCCAGCGCCAGGTGCACTTCGGCGTCCTCATCCCGGGCCAGGTTCAGTTGTACCGCCTCGTTCAAGGCCGGCAGCCTGGCGAGGGTTTCGCGGACATCGGCCTCCGCGTCCCGCGACAACAGCGACTGCGCTTCGCTGGACAGCAGCGGATTGCCGGCCAAGGCCAGGCGCACGCTGTCCGCGCTGTCCTTGCTGAGCTGGCGCTGCGTGTCGTTGCCGATATGGCGGTTCTGCGCCAGGGCGCGCCGAACTTCGGCGTCCTTGTCCAGCAGCATTTCTCGCAGCAGCGGTTCGTGGCTGCTCTTCAGCGCCAGCAGGCGCCGGTGTTCGGGCTTCAATTTGAGGCGATGGAATTCGCTGGCCAGCAGGTCTTGCGGTGCCTGCGGGTGAACACAGGCCAGGTGCAGCAGGTCGAGGTCGAAGTCGGGATGGTCGTCCTCGATATTGATCCGCAGGGTCAGTACGCGCTCCGGGCAATTGGGGTTGCTGTACACCGCGATGCGGATGTCTTCGACCTGATCGCCCGCGAGTTTTTCCAGCAGGTCGTCCGGACAATCTTCACTTCTGGCCACTTCTTCGCGGCGCAGTGCGTTGACGCTGTCCGCCATCTGGATCATCTGCGCCACGCTCAGGCCGTCGCAGGCCGAGGCCGGCTTGAGCTTGAGTTTTTCGAACAGATCCTCGTACTTCGCCACTTGCTCACGCAGGGTTTCGCGCAGCGGTACGGTCAATTCGATAGCGGCTTCGACGTCCTCGAACTTCAGCGCGCGGCTGTCGAGGAAGGCGGCTTCCCGCGCCTCGTTGATGGCGTTCTGGATATCTGCGCCGGCGTAGTCGCGGCACTGGGTGACCAGCGTGCTGCGCTGCTCGGGCGTAAGTTCCAGCTCCTCGCCCTTGAGGTGGATATCGAGAATCGCCCCGCGCTCGGCGGCGTTGGGGAAACCGACATAAAACACTTCGTCGAAACGCCCCTTGCGCAGCAGTTCCGGGGGCAGGGCGGTGATGTTGTTGGCGGTGGCGATGACGAACACCGCGCCGGTCTTTTCCTGCATCCAGGTCAGGAAATAGCCGAACAGCCGCGACGACACTTCCGAGCCGCTGCCGCTGGTCATGCCGACGAAGGCTTTTTCCAGTTCATCGATCCAGAGGATGCACGGGCTGACCGACTCGGCCATGGTCAGGGCGCGGCGCATGTTGTGTTCGCTTTCGCCGACGTATTTGCCCAGCAGCGAGCCGATATCCAGGCGCAGCAGCGGCAACTGGAACAGGCCGGCCGCGGCCTTGGCGGTCAGCGATTTGCCGCAGCCGGGCATGCCGGCGATCAGCACGCCCTTGGGCGCCTGCACCCGCGCTTCATGCGCTTCGCCGAGGCGGCGGAAAATCTGCGCGCGGCGTCCCAGCCACAGCTTGAGGTTTTCCAGGCCGCCGATGTCCGTGGCGTTTTCGCTGACCCGGAGCATTTCCAGCACACCGCTCTTGGCGATGATCTGTTCCTTTTCGTGCTGGATCAGCGCCAGCGCGGCATCGTTGATCTGTTCGTGCTGCAGGCGGACCATCGCCAGCGCCGAGCGGATTTCTTCCTGGCTCAGGCCGCTGCAGGCGGCGTGCAGGCGCTGCCGGAGGTGTTCCGGCACCAGCAATTCCAGGTGCTGGCAGACGCTGTCGAGCTGGCTGCCGATTTCCTCGCCGCGGGGCAGCGGCAACGGCAGCAGGGTGATCTGCGCTTCGATCGGTGGCGGGATGTGCAGGGTTTCCGACACCAGCACCACGGCGGCCTTGCCGCGATGATGGCGCTGGATACGGTTGAGCAACTGCTTCAACCGGGCCACGGCCAGGGGCTGGTTTTCCAGGGCGCTGCGGGCGTCCTTGATGATGAACAGCTTGCCGTCCAGGTCGTCGTCGAGCAGCGCCGGCAGGCTGTCGGCCAGCTCGGTCTTCGCGCCCTGGCTGCCACGCGGTTGCTTGTTGAAGAAGTCGACCCAGCCGTAGCCGAGGTTCCACTCCTTGGGGTGCAGGTTCAGTTTTGCGGCGACGTCCTGGAGCATGGTGTCGACCCGGGCCTCTTCGCCGGAGTGGATGTACAGCCCCGGATACCCGGCGATCAGGTGGGATTTGATCTTGTCCTTGAGTTCGAGCAGGTTCATCGGCGCTTACCAGCCAGAGAAAAGGGAAGAGGCGAAGTTGCTGAGGTTGCGTCCGATGGATTCCAGCGCCCGGCCGGCCCCTTCGACGACACGCGCCACGGTCTTGAGCGCGGTCTTGGCCACGGCCTTGCCGGCCGAATAGACCACCTCGCCGATCTGCCCGCCGGCGATACCGCCGGCCACGCCCCCGACGAAACCACCGACGGCAATCCCCACCGGGCCGAACACCGTGCCGATCGCCGCGCCCAACGAGGCGCCCTTGGTGGCACCGGCGATGGCCATGGTCGTGGTCACGGTGGTGTTGCCGATGGCGTCGACGGCCTCTTCGCCGGTCAGCTCGCCCTTGCCCAGTTTGTAGAGGATCTTGGCGTTCTGCAGGCCGACGCAGGCGATGTTGGTGATCAGCCCCGCCGGGGTGCCGCGCAGCGCTGCGCCGAGCCAGCCGTTTTTCACCGCGACCACCACGGCGCCGGAGACCGCCACCTGCGCGGCGGTGTTGGTGCCGGCGCGCAGGGAGCTGTCGAAGAACTCCTTGAGTTCGTCATTGGCGCTGGGGTTTTCCCGGCCGTTCAGCCAGTTCCAGGCGCGTCGGGCAAGGATCCGCGTGCCCTGCATACCCACCGCGATGCAGGCGCCGACCACCGCCTGCTTGCCGATCTGCTTGGCGATATCGATGCGGTTGGTGTCGTTCCAATCGTACTGGCGTGACTCTTCCTCGGCCTGGGCCTTTTCCTGCAGGGCCTTGGCTTCTTCCTTGGACAGCGGTTTGGACTTGACCCCGTCGACCTCGATCACTTCGGTGCTGTCGGGCACATCGGCGCTTTGGCCTTCGGGGACCAGGCGTTTCTGATCGCTGTAGTCACCGCCGTTCAGTTGGGTGTTGGTAGCCTTGGCGTCGGCGCCGTACTTTGACTGGTATTTGCCGACCACATTGCCGTTGCCGTCGACGATCTCGATGTCGACCGAGTTCAGTTCCTGAGAGCCGACCACCCGCGCGCGGTAGGGGCTGCCCTTGGCGGCGGCGTCGATATTGAAGGTGTCGACGTGATGCTGCTCGGCGATCAACCCGTTGAGGTTGGGGTTCTGGTTGATCGGCCCGGCCTGGGTGGTGATGATCTTCCGGGCGTTTTCGCTGGCGTCGGCCAGCGCTCGGTCGATACCGCCGGCGTACTGGCCGACGTTCACGGAGCCGGTGACGGCGGCGTTTTTCTCGATCTCGCCGGCCAGCCACGAAGCCTTGCTGCGGCCGGTGTCCAGATGCGCTTGCAGCGACTCGCGGGACTGGTTGAAGGCCGTGGTGGACTGGACCACCTCGCGGCTGGTCTGCAGCAGGTCTTGCTCGTCCTTCCACAGGTCCGGATATTTGCGGAACTCGTCACTCAGCCACAGCTCCAGCGGCTTCTCGCCACGCGCATTGCACGAAGCGACGAAAGAGGCGATCACCGCGGTGGTCTTGTTGGCGTTCTCGGTGTTTTCGAACAGCTCGCCTTCGATGCGTTTCGCCTGCTCCTCGGCGACCTGCTCGAAGTCGATGCTGTCGTCCTTGTCGTAGTCGTCGCCCAGGGGCTTTTCCATTTCGGTCATGGGGTGTCCTGCCTCAGTGCAAGTAGTCGGTCAGTTCGTCGCGCAGTTTTTGCTGCAGCCAGACGGGTTCGAGAATGCGTACGTGGGGAATCCAGTAGCGGATGATCGGCAGCAATTGGTTGGGGTGATTGACCTGGCAACGCAGCACCAACTGGCCATCGTCCTGCTGTTCGAGCAATTGCTGGTGCGGCAGCACGTTGCGCCGCAGGAAATAGTGGGCGTTGCTGGCGGCGACCCGCACGGTGACGTCAAGCCGGTCCTGGCCGAACCAGACGTCATCGTCGTTTTCGATCTGCGCCTGGATATCGGCGTTGGGCGCGAAGGTTTCATCCAGCACGCGCAGCTCGCCGAGGCGCCCGAGGGCGAAGCTTTTCAGGTGATCGTTTTCGGTGGCGGCGAGGTACCAGATGCCCTTGTTGTGGATCAGCCGGTAGGGCTCGACCCGCCGCAGCTTGCCGGTGTAGCTCAACTGGCAGCGCTGGCGCCGCTCGATGGCCTGGCCCAGTTGGCGGAACGCGTGGTGGTCGGGGCGGCTCGCGCCTGAATGGCCGTCGCGCACCAGGAAACTCGCCGGGCCCGGCTTGAGCAGGTCGAGCCAGGAGCGGCGGTCGCTGGCCGGAAACAACTGCTCGACGCCGCTGATGCGGGCGAAGGTCTGCAGGTCGGCGGGCGACAGGCTGCTGCGGTAATGGCTGGCGAGCTGATAGACGCCGTTGGCGCCGGGCTCGATGACATCGCCCAGGCGGTTGAGGTCGCGGTAGATGGTCCGCTCGCTGACGCCGAAGCGTTCGGCCAGTTGCAGGCGGGTAGGGCGCTCGCCCGATTGCATCAGACGGAGGATTTCCGCGAGGCGCAGGGCCAGGGTGTCGTGTTCGTGGGCCGCCATGACGGGTCCTGTGTCGGGTGGACGTTGGCGGCGACTCTAGCGTGGCGCACTGACAGGCTGTGTCAGTGGCACTGACAGCATTTCGAGCGCATCCCTGTCAGAAAAACGGCGACAATAACCCGGATGCTGGCGCGTGGCCACTTTCGCGAGTCTCGTCACGCGCTGTTACGACTCCGTTACGCAACTGCGACATCGGGTCGCATCCGCCGGGCGCTGTGCGCTGGCAGGGGTGTCAGCGACCGTGACAAAATGCCGCCTCGCAAAAAACCATGAAATGAACGGCTTCGCTGTGAGGCTCGTACCTTCCCGAAAGGACGGTTACATGAATGATTTACTGACCCGGCGCAAGGTTATCGCCGGGCTCAGCCTGCTGGGGCTCGGTGCCCTGACTGGCTGCGACACATCGCCAAAGCTCGACTTCAAGTACGGCAAGGACCTCAGCAACAAGATCCTCGGCCGCTCCTTCAAACTCAAGGACGTCCACGGCGACACCTACGCACTGTCGAGTTTCTACGGCTCGATGCCGATGGTGTTCTTCGGCTTCACCCAGTGCCCGGCCGTTTGCCCGACCACCCTCGCGCGTGCGGTGCAGATCAAGAAGCTGATGGGCCGCGATGGCGATTTCCTCAAAGTGGTGTTCATCACCCTCGACCCCGAGCGCGACACCCCGCAGGTGCTGGATGACTATGTGAAGGCGTTCGATCCGACCTTCACCGCGCTGTCTGGTACACCGGAACAGATCGCTGCCACCGCCAAGGAATTCGGCGTGTTCTACGAGAAGGTGCCGTTGGGCGACACCTACACCGTGTCCCATTCTTCCACCAGTTTCGTCTTCGATTCTCGTGGCCGGTTGTACCTTGGCCTGTCCCATTCGCTGAACGCCAAGGAATGCGCCGAAGACCTGCTGACCCTCATGGAGATTTGCTGATGCGTTCCCTGTTCAAACCTGCCCTGGCAGTGCTGGCCCTGTGCGCCGCTGCGTTGCCGGCGCTGGCGCAAACCCGCGTCGGCAACGCCTGGGCCCGCGCCACCGTCGCCAACCAGCAATCCTCCGGCGCCTTCATGACCCTCACCGCCGACAGCGACAGCAAACTGGTGGAGGTGCGTTCGCCGGTGGCGAAGACGGTGCAGATTCATCAGATGAAGATGAACGGCGACGTGATGACCATGGGCCCGGTGGAATTCCTGGCGCTGCCGGCCGGCAAGGCCGTGGTGCTCGATGCCAACGGCTACCACGTGATGCTGATGGGCCTGAACCAGCAATTGAAGGAAGGCGAGCAAGTGCCGCTGACCCTGGTGGTCGAGGATGCCAAGGGCAACCAGCAAGCCCTCGAAGTGCAGGCGCCCGTCCGCGCTCTCAACGATGCCGGCGGCCACGCCATGCATCACGATCACGGCAACATGTGATCCTCGCGGGGCGGCGTCGCTGCCCCGTGTTTTTCCTTTGTGATGAATCCCTTGGCGCGCCAAACAAGCGCCTGCGGTCATTTACTGCCACTTGTCCGGCAGTGCTCAAATAAACCGAATCCCTCCCGCCAGCCGTGCTCCTAATTCATGTACGGCATCAGCCGTGCACCCTTCGCTTTCCAATGAGGTGAAAGATCATGGCTAACAACGAAAAAAGCACTGGTCAGACAGGTAGCAAGCAGGGTGGCAACCCGGGCAACTTCGCCAATGACCGGGAAAAAGCGTCAGAAGCCGGACGCAAAGGCGGCCAGCACTCGGGTGGGATGAATCAGGACAAGCAAAAAACCACCGACACCAGCCGCAAGGGTGGTCGCTCCTGATTGCGGGGTCTTTCCGTAATCACAGCTTCCGTCATCACAGCAGTACCTGGCGGGGCATGAACAGTGCCCCGTCTGACTGGCGCATCGTGGCCTGGGTCCGATGCGCCGCTTTGTTTTTGCAGCGCTGTGGAGGGCACTGTCCATGAAAAGTGCATCGGTATTCCTGCTGTCTGGCCTGTTGCTGCTGGGCGGCTGTTTCGACAACTCCAACCACCCCGGCAAGGACTCCGACCCGAGCAAACCGTCGCTGCAGATGCAGCAGCCGGCGGAGAACCCGGCGTCGCAATTGGCGCCGAGCAAGGACAGTGACAACTGATCGCACGGATGTTTGGCAGAACAGCAACTTACTTTTCAGACGCGATCTAGATGGTCGCGTGGGTGCCAGGAGGATGATGGCTGTCGCAACTTTTTCTTGATGGCTTCTTGACATTGGTAAGGTGACCTTCTTTGCTCTAAGGGAGTCACCAGAAAGTATCCGAAAAGGTATGGCAGGGATTCAGCGTCGTCTCTAGACCCACGACTTTATCGAGCTGCAGCCGTTGCCGCCCCGGGCGGTGACAGCCTTTACGTGCCGCGTCAGCCTCCCGCCGAGGTGAGTCATGCAAATGGATTCGCATGCAGAGGGTGCACAGTGCATCAGAGATACCGGACTGATTTGTCTGGTGATGCTCGCCCGCTTCCACAACATCGCTGTCACGGCTGAACAGTTGGCTCACGAATTCGGCGAGGACGGTCGGTGCTTCGGCAAGACCGCTCTACTGCTGGCCGCCAGACATCTTTCGCTCAAGGCTCGCTACGTTTCCACTAGTGTCTCGCGCCTGACTCAGACACCTCTGCCCGCCATCGCGTTTGGCAAGGATGGCGAATTCTTCATCATTGCCCGCCTGGAACAAGGACGTGTACTGACCCACAACCCGTCAACCCTACGCCAGGAAGTCATCAGCCTTGAGGCGATTGAGCAACGCTGGACAGGTGAGCTGATTCTCGTGCGCACCCAGGCTTCATCCACGGGCGAAACATCACGTTTCGACTTCACCTGGTTCATCCCCGCAGTGGTCAAGTACCGCAAGTTGCTTGGCGAGGTGCTGCTGGTTTCGTTCGTATTGCAGATTTTCGCGCTGCTGACGCCTTTGTTTTTTCAAGTGGTCATGGACAAGGTATTGGTGCACCGCGGGCTCTCGACTCTTGATGTACTTGCCATGGGCCTGCTGGGCATCATGCTGTTCGAGACAGCTTTGAGCGGTCTGCGTACCTATGTCTTCGCACATACCACCAGCCGCATCGATGTAGAGTTGGGTTCGAAGCTGTTTCGTCACCTAATCAGCCTGCCGCTGGCGTGGTTTCAGGCGCGGCGCGTGGGGGACTCGGTCGCTCGGGTTCGCGAGCTGGAAAATATTCGCGGTTTTCTCACTGGTAACTCCATCACCCTCCTGCTCGACGTACTGTTCTCGGTGGTGTTTATCGCTGTGATGTTTCTCTACAGCGGGTGGCTGACACTTATCGTGGTGCTGTCATTGCCGTTGTATTTCCTGATTTCACTGCTCATTACTCCTCTGTTGCGCGCGCGCCTGAACGAGAGTTTTGCCCGCGGTGCGGAAAACCAGGCGTTTCTGGTGGAAACCGTCAACGGCATCGATACCCTGAAATCGTTGGCGGTAGAACCTCACTTCATGCGCAAGTGGGACAACCAGTTGGCGGGTTATGTCGCAGCAGGGTTCCGTACTCAGAATCTGTCGTCGATCGCCAGTGAATCGGTTGCCCTTGTAGGCAAGCTAGTGACGGTCGCAACGCTCTGGGCAGGGGCGCAACTGGTGATACAAGGGCAACTCAGCGTAGGCCAACTGATTGCCTTCAACATGTTGGCCGGGCGTGTCTCGCAGCCGATCATGCGGCTGGCTCAGTTGTGGAGCCACTTTCAGCAGACAGGTGTTTCAGTGCAGCGCTTGGGCGACATTCTCAATGCCCGCAGCGAGCTTACCCAGACCGCGCGTAGCAGCATGCCCATGCTGTCGGGGGGCATCGAGTTCGACCAAGTGGCGTTCCGCTATCGGCCTGAGGGGGCCGAGGTGCTGCGCGGTGTTAGCTTTTTGATTCAACCCGGCGAGGTGATCGGTATCGTTGGCCGCTCGGGGTCCGGCAAAAGCACCCTGACGCGGTTGATCCAGCGTTTGTTCAGCCCTGAGCGAGGGCGCGTATTGATCGATGGGATGGATCTGTCGTTGGTCGATGTGTCTTCGCTGCGTCGGCAGATCGGTGTGGTGCTACAGGACAACTTGCTATTCAACCGCAGCATTCGCGAGAACATTGCCCTCACCGATCCTGGAAAGCCGATGGAGGCCGTCATTGAGGCTGCCAGGCTGGTCGGTGCACATGAGTTCATACTCGAATTGCCAGAAGGCTATGACACCATCGTAGGTGAGCATGGCGCTTCGCTGTCGGGCGGGCAGAAGCAGCGTATAGCCATTGCTCGTACGCTGATCGATGACCCGCGCGTTCTCATCTTCGACGAAGCGACCAGCGCGCTGGACTACGAGTCGGAACGAGTGATCCAGAACAACATGCAAGGCATTTGCACTGGGCGCACCGTCCTCATCATTGCCCATCGGTTGTCATCGGTGCGTGATGCGCACCGGATTGTGGTGATGGACCGCGGGCAGATTGTGGAGCAGGGTACCCATGCCGAACTGCTGGCCCACCAGGCGGGCCATTATTCGCGATTGCATCGCCTGCAGCAGGGAGGTGGCGCCTGATGAAGCCGATGGCTGCCGACCTGTCGTTGCTGGAGCGTTACCGCGCGGTCTGGCGTCACGCATGGGCCAACCGCAAAGCCATGGCTGCGTCGCCGCGCCTCTCCCACGAGGTGCAGTTCCTGCCGGCGGCGCTGGCGCTACAAGAGCAGCCGGTGCACCCGGCACCGCGTTACATCCTCTGGACCATAATGCTGTTCAGTGTCTTGGCACTGCTCTGGGCTTGTGTCGGAGAGATCGACGTAGTGGCGACGGCCAGCGGCAAGATCATTCCCAGCGGCAAAACCAAAATCATCCAGCCCAGCGATGTCGCCGTGGTCAAAGCGATTCATGTTCGCGACGGTCAGCAGGTGCGTGCCGGTGAGGTGCTGGTTGAGCTGGATGGGCAAATCACCGGGGCCGATGTCGAGCGGATTGACAGCGATTTGCTTGCCGCCCAGATCGATAGCGCCCGGGCGGCGGTGTTTCTGCAGGCGATCGACAACAATCGTGAGCCTGCCTCGCTCGTCGGCTTGATCCCCGAGGCGGCGCCCGCGCGGCAGGTTGCCGCACAACGCTGGGTGCAGAGTCAGTACCAGGAAATGCGTGCCACTCTCGATCAGGGGGAGGCCCAGATCGAGCAACAGATGGCTGAAATCCAGGCAGCCCGGATCAATGTCGCATCGTTGAAGGAAACCTTGCCTATTGCCCGCCAACTCTCGGCGGATTACCGGCGCTTGCTGGACAAAGCAATCATTGGCAAGCACTTCTGGCTGGAGAAGGAGCAATCACGGCTGAACCAGGAGCGGGATCTGCAGATGCAGCAGGCCCGCGTGGTGGAATTGTTGGCTTCGAAAAAGGAGCTGGAGCGCCGGCAGGTCAGCGTTTTGGCACAGGCCCGGCGCACTGCCCTTGATCTGTTGCATGAGGCGGACCAGCGGGTTGCGTCGCTGACCCAGGAGTTACACAAAGCCGAACAGCGCAATCGTCTGACCCGGCTGGTTGCTCCTGTGGATGGCACAGTGCAGCAATTGGCCATTCACACCGAGGGTGGGGTCGTTACTGAGGCCCAGCCGCTGCTTGCCATCGTTCCGGCCAACCAGCCGGTGGAAGTGGAGGCCATGCTTGAAAACAAAGACATCGGTTTTGTTCGCCCTGGGCAAGCCGTGGAAATCAAGGTCGAAACGTTTACATTCACTAAGTACGGCGTTGTCCATGGCGTTGTTCATAGTATTTCCGGAGATGCCATCGAAGATGAAAAGCGCGGTCCGCTTTATAGCGTTCTTATTCATTTGAAGGAGGACCGCGTGCAGGTCGGAGGCACGCAGTTTCCGTTATCTGCGGGAATGGCGGTGCGCGCTGAAATTAAAACCGACAAGCGCAAGGTTATTGATTATTTTCTTAGTCCGCTTGAACGTCTTGTGGGCGAAAGTTTGTCGGAGCGCTGAGGTTTAGTTGAGTGCGGAGAAGATTATGACTCAGTTGTGTCGAAACGATATTGTCTGGTTTTGTTTGATTTCATTGATTGTTCCGTCGCTAGTTATGATATATGGCGATGCAATGTATGCGGGGCTTTATTATTACCTTGCAGTTCCTGCGGTTGCCCTGCTGATTACAATTTGGCTTTCACCAGGCAAAGGCTTCCTTGTCGGCCTGGGTGTAGCACTGGCCATCGAATTTATTCTAGTCTTACAGATCAACTGGCGTTCCGAGCATCAGGACGGGATGGTTGGCGTTTTGCATATGGCTTCATTGCCAGGAGCGCTCATTGCCATTGTATTCGCGGGTCGAAAGTTTAAACGGCGCCCCAAAGTATCACCGCTTGCAGCGACGCTGCTTGGCAGTGTGTACGTGTTGGCGGGGTGTACATTGACGCAAGTTCTTTTCTATCTATTTTTTTTTGCACTCGAAAGATTCCTGGTCGCGATATCGGGATGACCTGTCGACAGTATTTCATTAGATTCTGGATGATTAACCGTTACTTGACTGTAGAGAGTCCTGCCGATGCCTAGCGTAACTGTTAAGGTCACCTTGCCTGGAGCATCATTGACCAATGGTGGGAACTCATTTGGCGGACATATGTGGTTCGACTTGAAGAATGGCGCCGGTGAGACCGGGACCTACGGTTTTGGGCCGGAAACATCAGGTACGCCCGTAGGCCCTGGAAATATCACGCATTTAGATAACTCGACGTACGAGTATGTGGCTTACTCGCAGACGATAGAAATCTCTGATGCGCAGTACGCGGCAGTGAAGAAGTTTGTCAACGATCCCGCCGCGTACGGTTTTGATGTGAAAAACTACAATTGGTTAAACAATAGTTGTGTGGACTTTGTCTGGGGCGCCATGGGTGCTGGTGGAATTAACCCAGCGGGCTATGAAGGGAAAATACTGCCCATCGCCAATTTCGAAAGGTTGTTTTGGACCAAGCAGTTGTTCGACAAAGCCAACGAAACGGTTTCGCCCTTGATCCTCGACCTAGATGGCGATGGTGTCGAAACCCTCGGCAAGAGCTCCAATATCTACTTCGACCATGACGGCACCGGTTTCGCCGAGCAAACCGGCTGGGTCGGTGCGGATGACGGTGTGCTGGTATGGGATCGCAACGGCAATGGTCGGATTGACGACGGCAGCGAACTGTTCGGCAACCACACGGTGTTGGCCAATGGTCAGAAGGCGGCCAACGGCTTTGCCGCACTCGCGCAACTGGACAGCAACCAGGATGGCAAGGTCGATTCTTCCGATGGCGCTTTTGCCCAGTTGCGCATCTGGAAGGACAGTGACAGCAACGCTAGGCTCGGCGAGGGAGAACTGCTTACCCTCGACCAGGCCAACGTTGCCAGTATTGGCACTGCGTATATCAACCAGACCCAGGTCGATGTGCACGGTAACGAAATTCGCCAGGCCGGTTCGTACACCAACAGCCAAGGCGCTGTGCACGATGTGAAAGATGTCTGGTTCAGCGTGGACAACGCTAGGACCGTCGACCTCAATCTCGTGACTCTGAGGGCTGAAGTACAGGCGCTGCCTAACGCTGAGGGCTCTGGCAATGTGGCGAGTCTGCACCAAGCGATGGCCCGCGACGGCAGCGGCACATTGAAGGAGCTGGTTGAGGCTTTCGCGGGTGAGACCAACGCCACGGCCCGACAGACGTTGGTGGACAAGATCATTTTCGCCTGGAGTGGTGCCAGCCAATACGGCAGCAGCAGCCGGGGCGGCTACATCGACGATGGCCGGAAAATCTACGCGCTTGAGGCTTTCCTTGGATCATCGTTCATTCAGTCCTCGGGCACCAACGTCGGCACTGGCAATCCCGGGCCTAATGCAGCCGCCAAATTGATGCAGGCTTACGCGGTTTTGTCCGACTCCATTGCTGCGGAGTTGATGTTGCAGACTCACTACCAGCCGTTGGTCGCGGGGCTGCTGTGGACCTTCGACGGCAATCAATACTCATTCGATGTGGCTGCGCTGGTGCAAACCTTCAGAGCGTCCTACAACGCCGATCCGGTTGCCGGCAAAGATCAGTTGCTGGCGTTCGCGCACGCACTTGACGTAGCACCCGGCGTTTGGAACCAGGTAATGCTGAGCAGTCTGCGCAAAACCGCTGATCCTGCGGGGCAAGGTTTCGATCAATTGTTAGGGAATCTAGGGCATACGCTGGGCGGAGGCGGTAACGATGAGCTTTATGGGGATGTGCAGGCGAACGTCCTGGTTGGTTTGTCGGGCAACGACACCCTGTACGGGGATGCCGGCAATGATGCCTTGGACGGAGGCAGCGGGAATGACTATCTGAGCGGTGATGCGGGCTCCGATACCTATCACTTCAGCCGTGGTTGGGGGCAGGATACGCTCAACAACTTCGATAGTAGCAGTGGCAAGCAGGACGTCATCGTGTTCGATGCCACTGTTGCGACCGCTGATGTGCGTGCCAGTCGGGCGGGTGACAACTTGGTACTGTCGCTGGCGGGCAGCACGGATAAAGTTACGGTCGTCAATTTCTTCATCAACGACGGCGTCAATTTCTATCAGATTGAGCAAGTCCGTTTCAACGACGGCACGGTCTGGACGCCGCAGCAGATCATGGCCGCCGTTGCGCTCAGCACTGACGGCAATGACACGCTGTATGGTTACTCGGGGGCCGACACTCTTAGCAGTGGTACGGGCAACGATATCTTGTACGCAGCGCAGGGCAACGATGTACTCGTCGGTGGCAGCGGCAATGATCGCCTCGAAGGGGGCAGTGGTTCGGATACCTACCTGTTCAATCTTGGCGATGGCAAGGATGTCATTCTGGAGAACTCCACGGTCATTGGCGATATTGACGTGGTGCGCTTTGGGGAAGGAGTCCTTGCTTCCGACATCAGCGTCAGTACCCAGGGTGCCAACCTCTTACTGCGCCATGCCAACGGTCTCGACCAGATCACCGTGCTGGGCTGGTTCAACCAGACCGGCCCGCGCTATCAGATCGAGCGCATTGAGTTCGCCGACGGAACCCTTTGGACCGGCGCGCAACTGAGCAGTGCCTTGCTCAACCCCGTGGGGACGGAAGGCGACGACATACTAACGGCGGTGGATGTGAGCATCGGGCAATCGCTGGTGGGCAATGGCGGCAACGATACTCTGACTGGCGGCGATGGCGGTGACAGGCTGGAAGGCGGGCGGGGTAATGACCGCTTGAATGGTGGTCAGGGTTCTGACCGGTACGTGTTCAACCTGGGCGATGGCCAGGATGTGATCTTCGATGACAACTGGATTTCCTCAGACACTGATGTGTTGAGCTTCGGAGCCAGTGTCGCTGCGTCCGATATCACTGCCAGCCGCTCGGGCACTCACTTGGTTCTCAGTCATGCCAACGGCCAGGATCGGGTGACGATTATCGACTGGTTCTACCAGGCCGGTGGTCGTTACAAGCTGGAAAAGTTCGAGTTTGCGGACGGCACTGTCATTACTGGCGATCAGATGACCACGGCGTTGATGACCACGATGGGAACGGACGCGGATGACACCCTGGAGGGGGCCAACTCCGGCAACCAGACTATGTTGGGCTTGGGGGGCAACGACACCATCACTTCGGGTAGTGGTAGCGACATGCTTGAGGGGGGACTCGGCAATGATGTGTTGAGCGCTGGTGATGGCAACGATGTGCTGATCGGCGGGCGTGGCAATGATCGCTTGAACGGCGGTCGAGGTGACGACCGGTACGTGTTCAACTTTGGCGATGGACAGGATGTGATCTTCGATGACAATTGGATCTCCTCGGGCACCGATGTGTTGAGCTTCGGAGCTGGTATCGCCGCCTCCGACGTTACCGTCAGCCGTTCGGGCACCCACCTGGTCCTCAACCACGCCAACGGTCAGGATCGGGTGACCATCCTCGACTGGTTTTACGCCTCCAACGGTGCCTATCAACTGGAGCGTATCGAGTTCACTGATGGCACCCTTTGGACCCGAGCCCAAGTGACGGCGCCATTCCTTCAACAAAGCGGCACTGAAGGCGACGACGTCATCAACGGACTTTCCGCATCTTTCAACCAGGCGCTATTGGGCAATGGTGGCAATGACACGCTTACAGGCGGCGATGGAAATGACAGGTTGGAAGGTGGGAGGGGCAACGACCGTCTGAATGGTGGTCAAGGGGCCGACCGGTACGTCTTTAACCTGGGGGACGGCCAGGATGTGATCTTCGATAGCCATTTGCTCTCCTCGGATATCGATGTATTGGCCTTTGGAACCGGCATCGCAGTGTCGGATATCACCGCCAGCCGTTCGGGCACAAGCCTGGTTCTGAGCCACTCCAATGGCCAGGATCAGGTGACAATCCTAAGCTGGTTCTACGAGGCGGGTGGCCGTTACAAACTGGAACGGTTCGAGTTCGCGAACGGAACCGTCCTGACCGGCGACCAGATGACCGCGCCTTTGATGACTTCGATGGGGACGGAGGTCGATGACATTCTGGTAGGTGCCAACTCTGGCAACCAGATGATGTCAGGCCTGGGTGGGAACGACACCATCACTTCAGGCAGCGGCAACGACATGCTCGAAGGTGGTCTGGGTAACGATGTCCTTAATGCGGGAGAAGGCAATGATGTGCTCATTGGTGGGGTGGGCAATGACCGGCTGAACGGCGGTCAGGGTTCCGACCGGTACGTGTTCAACCTGGGCGATGGTCAGGATGTGATCTCCGATGACAACTGGATCTTCTCGGGAACCGATGTCTTGAATTTCGGGGTTGGTATCGCCGCATCCGATATCACAATCAGCCGCTCGGGTACCAGTCTGGTGCTGAGCCATAGCAACGACCAGGACCGGGTGACGGTCCTTAACTGGTTCGGCGACCCCGGCAGCCGCTATCAACTGGAACGTATAGAGTTCGCTGACGGCACCCTGTGGACCAGCGCCCAGGTGACGGCTCCGTTCCTTCAACAAAGCGGTAGTGAGGGCGACGATGTCATCACCGGACTTGCCGCTGGGTTCAGTCAGGTGCTGCTGGGCAACGGTGGGAATGACACGTTGACCGGTGGAGAGGGCAACGACCGCCTAGAAGGCGGGCGCGGCAATGATCGTCTGAATGGTGGTCAGGGTTCCGACCGGTACGTGTTCAACCTGGGCGATGGCCAGGATGTGATCTCCGATGACAACTGGACCTTCTCGGGAACCGATGTCTTGAGTTTCGGAGTCGGCATCGTCGCATCCGATATCACTACCAGCCGCTCGGGCACCAGCCTGGTACTGAGCCATGCCAATGGTCAGGACCGGGTGACGATCCTTAACTGGTTCTATGACCCTGGCACCCGCTATCAACTGGAGCGTATAGAGTTCGCTGATGGCACCCTGTGGACCAGCGCCCAGGTGACGGCGCCGTTCCTTCAGCAAAGCGGTGGTGAGGGCGACGATATCATCACCGGCCTTGCCGCTGGGTTCAGTCAGGTGCTGCTGGGCAACGGTGGGAATGACACGTTGACCGGTGGAGAGGGCAACGACCGGCTAGAAGGCGGACGCGGCAATGATCGTCTGAATGGTGGTCAGGGTTCCGACCGGTACGTGTTCAATCTGGGCGATGGCCAGGATGTGATCTCCGATGACAACTGGACCTTCTCGGGAACCGACGCCTTGAGTTTCGGAGTCGGTATCGCCGCATCCGATATCACCACCAGCCGCTCGGGTACCAGCCTGGTGCTGAGCCATGCCAATGGTCAGGACCGGGTGACGATGCTCGACTGGTTCTTAGAGGCCAGTAGCCGTTATCAAGTGGAGCGTATCGAGTTCGCCGATGGCACGCTTTGGACCAGTGCTTCACTGAACACCGCACTAATGTTGCAGCTCGGCACCGACGGCGACGACGTGATGGTCGGTGTTACTGCGGCCTATAACCAGACCCTGCTCGGTGGCGCGGGCAATGACCGGATCACTGCCGGCAGCGGCAGCGACCGCCTAGAAGGCGGTAGCGGTGACGATCGCCTCGACGGAGCGGCTGGAGCCGATACGCTTATTGGTGGTACTGGCAACGACACCTATGTCGTGGACAATGCCGGTGACTCCGTACAGGAAAACCTGGGCGAGGGCATCGACATGGTCGAAAGCTCCATCTCCCTGACACTCAAGGCTAACGTGGAAAATCTTTTGCTGCTCGGCAACTCTGCGTTGAACGGCACCGGCAATGAGCTCGATAACGTGCTAACGGGCAACAGCGCTGCCAACATATTGATTGGCGGTGGGGGGAACGACCGCCTGGACGGCAGGGCGGGTGCCGACACCCTACAGGGCGGGCTTGGTGACGATACCTATGTGGTTGAGCGAGCCACCGACGTGGTAGTGGAAAACGTCAACGAGGGTATCGACACCGTCGAGTCGAGCGTTTCGCTGACCCTGGGCAATAACCTGGAGCACCTTACGCTCCTGGGTAGCACCGCGCTTAACGGCACTGGTAACGCGTCAGACAACCGGCTGACGGGAAATAGCGCGGCTAACACTCTCACTGGCGGGGCGGGCAACGATTTTCTGGACGGTGGCGCGGGAGCTGATGTGCTGGTGGGCGGTGAAGGTCACGATACCTATTTGTTTGGCAGGTCGTATGGCAGCGATACGGTGGTTGAGAATGGCGTGACGGCGGGCAATGCCGACCTGCTTCGCTTCATGGACGGGATCGCCCGTGATCAGTTGTGGTTCAAGTCGGTCAGTGGTACCCAGAACCTGGAGATCAGTATTGTTGGCACTACTGACAAAATCACGGTCAAGGACTGGTATCAGGGCAGCGCCAAC
The DNA here is from genome assembly GCF_025466015.1 of Pseudomonas sp. 5P_5.1_Bac1. NCBI lineage: Bacteria > Pseudomonadati > Pseudomonadota > Gammaproteobacteria > Pseudomonadales > Pseudomonadaceae > Pseudomonas > Pseudomonas sp. 5P_5.1_Bac1. Next base: position 102,690 of record NZ_JANLNX010000014.1, read on the forward strand.
CGCGTCGAGTCGTTCGTGACGGCCAGCGGCGATGTGCTACTGGAGGCGCAGGTGCAAAATCTTGTGGACGCCATGTCCGCCTTCGCTCCGCCGCCGGCTGGGCAGACTTCGTTGAGCCAGTCCCAGCATGCCGCCCTTGATTTAGTGATCGCTGCCAACTGGCAGTCTTGAGCCGCGCAGCCTCGGCGTGCCGTCCGCGAAGGTCGGAGCGCCGGGACAGTTCGCAGGTTTGGTAGGCCCGGTGACAACCGACCGGTCGTTTACACATCCCGGCTAAACCTTTTCCACTTCCCGCGAGTCACTACCTGTAAGAGCCCGATTCACGGGTACCCGGGAGGTGGCCGATGACCTTCATCTGCCTGTTGCGTGGTTGCCAGTGGCGTTCGATGTCGAGCAGTGACGTCGAGCAAATGGATTGCCAGTGCTGTGAGCGCTGCGGTGCCGTGCGCTATCGCCGGCTTGGGATCACCCACTCTTAGGAGCGCGTTATGGCACGAGCAATCTGGAAAGGCGCGATCAGTTTCGGCCTGGTGCATATCCCTGTTGCGCTGGCGTCGGCGACGCGCAGCCAGCGGGTCGATTTCGACTGGCTGGACCAGCGCAGCATGGACCCGGTGGGCTACAAGCGGATCAACAAGGTCACCGGCAACGAGGTCAGCAAGGAAGATATCGTCAAGGCCGTTGAGTACGAGAAAGGCCGCTATGTGGTGATCAGCGAAGACGAGATTCGCAAGGCCCGGCCCGAGGCGACCCAGACCATCGATATTTTCTCGTTCGTGGCCGCGCAGGAAATCCCCTTGCAGCAGTTCGACACGCCGTATTACCTGGCCCCGGACAAGCGCGGCGGCAAGGTCTATGCGTTGCTGCGCGACACCCTCGAAAGCACCGGCAAAGTGGCGCTCGCCACTTTGGTGCTGCACACCCAGCAGCATCTGGCGATGGTGCGGCCGCTGGAGGATGCGCTGGTGCTGATCACCTTGCGTTGGCCGGATGAGGTGCGCGGCATCGACAGTCTGGAGCTCGACAGCAGTGTGACCACGGCCAAGGTCAACAAGAGCGAGTTGCAGATGGCCAAGCGCCTGGTGGAAGACATGAGCGGTAGCTGGACGCCGGATGAATACCAGAACGTGTTTCGCCAGACCATCATGGATCTGGTGGAGGAGAAGGCCAGCAAGGGCAAGATTTCGGTGGTGGAACAGGGCGAGGAAAGCGGCGGCGGCAAGGGCGCCGATATCATCGATCTGACCGAGCTGTTGAAACGCAGCCTGGGCGGGAAGGGTGGCAAGGTGGCGGAGCCGAAGAAGAAGGCGCCGGCGAGCAAGAGGACGGGGCGCAAGGCTTCGTGAGAGGCGTTATTGCTGCATGGGGATTTGAACCTCTCGCAAATCGTCGGCCGCTTGCCATTCTGTAGGAGCGGCCGTTAGCCGCGATGGGCCGCACAGCGGCCCCAAAACCATCCCGCACGAGTTAGCGGTGTGCATCCGGTATTTCTTTCGACCTTGAGCAGGCTTGAATGTGAGACCCAGACCTGCCAGAAGCAAGGCGCTGGATGGTTCTGGGGCCGCTATGCGGCCCATCGCGGCTAACAGCCGCTCCTACAGGGTTGCGCGTCAAGCCAAGGTGTTGCGTCACCCCCCCAACGATTTCAAATAATCCCCAAACCCACCCCGCGCCCGGCTGTCCAGCCGGCTGCTGGTGCTGACGCTGTTACGCGCGGTCCAGACGATATGGGCGCCGCTGGCCATCAGGGCGTTGACCAGTTCCACATCCTCGTTCAACGCCAACGGCGGGAACCCGCCCACGCGCTGGTACGCGCGGGCGCAGATGCCGAGGTTGGCGCCGTGGATATGCCGGTGATCTTCCCGCGCCTGATAACGGCTCAGGTACAGCGCCTGGAACGCCGCATTCTGTTGCGGTTGCCACTGCTCGACGTGCACCGTGCCGCACACCGCGTCCGCGGCGCAGTCCAGTTGGCACAGCAGCCAGTCCGGCGGCACGCAACTGTCGGCGTCGGTGCAGGCCAGCCAGTGCGCGCCGCGTTCCAGCATCAGCGCTGCCCCGGCCCGCCGCGCCTGGCCGACATTGCGCACATTCACTTCCAGCGTGCCCACGCCATGTGCCGCAGCGATGCGGGCGCTGTCGTCGTCGCAGCGGTCGAGGACCACGAGGATTTCCACCCGGTGTCCGGCCCCTTCTGCAGCGCGGGCTGCCAGTTGCACCGCGCTCAGGCAGCGCGGCAGGGCGTCGGCTTCGTTATGCGCGGGGATGATCACGGCAATCATGGGCAGGTCTCGTCCAGGTCGATTACGCTGGGCTGGCAGCTCCAGTACTCCAGCAAAAAGTCCGCTTCTTCATGGCGCACTACGCGGTACAGCGGCAGCCGTTGCTCCAGCAGCGCATGAACCTCACGGCCCTGCTGCGGGCAGCCGTCGATCGGGTGCAGCCAGTGGCAGGCGAGCAGGCCGCCGTCTTCGGTCAGGCTGGCGACCGACTGTTCGATCACCTGCAGCCACTGGCCGGGATCGAGGTAGTAGCCGATCTCGCTGAGAACGATGAGGTCGAAACTGCCACCCGGCCAGTCGCCGGGCAGCCGGCCCTGTTCGACCCGCGCATGCGGAAGTGGGGCCAGGCGCTCTCGCGCCAGCGTCACGGCTGTGGGGTCGAGGTCGTGACACAGCAGTTCGGAGCAACGCTCTGCAAGGGCGGCGCTGAGTTCACCGTTGGCGCAGGCCGGTTCGAAGATCCGCTCGTGAAACTGCCGCGGCAGGCTGGCCATGATCAGCTCGCGCTTGCGCCGTTCGTACCAGCGAGTGCGGAACGCCCACGGGTCGTCGCTGGCGGCGAACAGCCCGGCAAAATACTGCGCATCGACACTCATCGGAACACCAGTTCGAAAGGTTGCATCAGGCATTCGAGGGTCGCCGCCGGCAGCACCGGCGGACGGCCCTCATCGGTTTCCATCTGGCTGACATGCGCGGCGATGGCGTGCTGCTTGCGTTGCAGTGCATCGCTGCCGAGGCGCAGTTTGCAGGCCCGTTCCCACGGCAGTCGGCTGTCCTCGGGCTCGGCCCAGTACCAGGCCCACACCGGCACTTCCAGCAATTGGACGCCCTTGGCCTGAGCCGCCTGGGCACAGGCGCGGCCCACCGCTTCGTGGTCGCAATGGCCGTCACCGCGCCAGGTGCAGAGCACTTGGTCACCCGGCTGGAGAAGCTGGCTCAGGTGATTGACCAGGTAGGCTTCATCCCGCGCCACGGCGCTGTCTTTCAGGTTCAGGCGCTGCCAGGCCAAGGCCTGCACGTCGAGGCCGAGGCGTTGCAATGCATGGCGGCTTTCCTGTGGACGTTGGCGGCGCAGGCGGTGTTCGGTCCAGTGGGTGGAGCCGGGGTGGCTGCCCTCGCCATCGGTGACCGAGATCAGCAGCAGGTCCTGCTCACGCCCGCGCAGGCTGGCGAGCAGGCCGCCGCAGGCGAGGATCTCGTCGTCCGGGTGCGGCGCCACCACCACCAGGCGTTGGCCGGGCGGACAGAGTTGCTCGGGCTCGATCCAGGTCGCTCGGGCCAGGTGCGCCGAATGCTGCCAGTCGGCGGGCAGGGTGGCCGGCCGCTCGAACAGTTCGCGGCTCATAGCTGCCACGCTCCGGCCGGGAACTGCGCCAGTTGCCGGCCCAATGCCGCGAGGTCGCGCTCGGCGTGGCTCTGGCGCAGGAACACCGGCAAGTCGGCGCTGAGCCGGGCGAAGTGGCTGTTGTGGCAGTAAGGCGTTGCGCCGAGGGCGCGGCCGACATGCTCGATCACCTGATTGACCGCCTTTTCCACCTGCGCCCGCGCACGGCGCACCGGCAGTTCGGCGTTGCCGCCGGGGTG